>NJDF01000007.1 GCA_002254895.1 Thermoprotei archaeon ex4572_64 | reverse complement strand
TCTCCAGGAAAACCTACGATGATGTCTGTCACGATATTTGCATCAGGAAATACTCTTCTAATTTTATTAATAAGTTCTACATACTCATCAACTGTGTACTTTCTTCTCATAAGTCTTAATACCTTATCACTACCTGACTGTACTGGTATGTGGAAGAAGCGGTAGACTCTCCAATCATTCTTCATAACGTCTAGTAGCTGATCAATGAACTTGAAGTACTCGCTTGGTTCAGACATACCGACTCTAATCAAGTACTTACCATCAATCTCTTTCAAAATCTTTTCAATTAAGTCAGCTAAGCTGTAACCTTTATCAAAACCATAAGTTGCAACATCTTGACCAGTAAGGTATATTTCTCTAGCACCTTTCTTAACAGCATCTCTTACATGTTCAAGAATTACCTCTATGGGATAACTCTTGACTTTACCTTTAACATTTCTGGCAAATTTAGTAACACAAAATGTGCATGAGCATAAACAGCCGACTTGTATGGGAACTACATATATATGGCCATGAATTTCAGGATTATATCTTGGTAATTCTGTCATAGGTCTATCATCACTGAAGTGAACATCATGTTTGCTCGTTGATGAATTAGTAATTACTTGATCTATCTTTTCAACACTATTAGCATCTATGAGAATAGCATTTGGAATAATTGATTTAATTCTTGAAGGTCTAATTTTGACTAGACATCCAGCAATAATTACCTTCTTATTGTTAATTTTCTCTTTTAGCTCTTGAATTCTCTTAAAGAATTTTAATTCAGATTCTTCCCTAACAGCACAAGTATTGATTATGATTATGTTAGCATCATCAAGACTATTAGCTAGACTATACCCTAAGTTAAGTAGTTTAGTAATCATGATGTCACTATCTGCCTTATTCAACCAGCAACCATAAGTCTCAATGTAGAACTTCACAGCGTGTACATAATAGCTTATTCACTTATAAGTCTTCCTAATCAGCTTGGTGTAGCTCTTTCACTTAGTCATAGTGCTCCGTCTTCATCACTAGGTCTAGTTAAGTTACGTATTGTTTAAATACTTTAAGTTTATCGCATAATTATGGTTCTTACAAGTCTCATACCTAAAGTTGATGAGAGGAAAATAGCAATACTTACAGCTCTTGGTAAAGTTAAGGCTGACTTAGTCGTTAAAAATACTAGCCTTGTTAATGTTTATTCTGAAGAAATTATTGAGAATGTCGATATTGCTATTAAAGGTAGATTAATTGCACGTGTAGGTAAATGTGATGACGTTATTGGTCCTGAGACGCTTGTCATCGATGGTACTAAATACTACACTACTCCAGGCTTCATAGATGCTCATATACATATTGAGAGTAGTTTCCTAACACCTACAAAATTTGTGAAAGCAGTTCTTCCACACGGAACAACTACAGTATTTGCTGATCCTCACGAGATTGGTAACGTTTTAGGTGTTGAAGGTGTTAAAGAATTTATTAGAGAATGTTCAGAGCTACCAATAAAGATACTCATAACAGTACCCTCATGCATACCTGCATGTAAGTTTGGTCTTGAAACTTCACCTAATAGATTTACTGTTAAAGATATTGATGAGCTATTAAGTATCGATAATACTGCATGTCTTGGAGAACTTATGGATGATTTAGGCATACTTAGTACTGATGAAGAGCTTCTTAAGGAAGTTGAAGTAACCATGCTTAAAGGATTGAAAGTTTGTGGACATGCGCCAGGACTTAGAGCTAACGAATTAAGTGCATATCTAGTTTCAGGTGCAAATTCAGATCATGAAGTAGTTACTGCAGAAGATGCTTTAGAGAAGATTAGACTAGGAATGTACGTTATGGTTAGATTAGGAACTTTCTCAAACGATCTATATAGAATCATCAGACACATACCACCAAGCATGTACGGTATGGTCATGCTTGTAAGTGATGACTTAAATGTTCACGACATATTGACTAAAGGCCATTTAGACTATATTGCAAGTGAAGCAGTTAAGCTAGGTCTTGATCCTGTGAGAGTATTGAAGATGATTACATTAATACCGGCTCAATACTATGGTCTTGATCACATAATAGGCTCAGTAGGTCCTGGAAAGATAGCAGATATTGTTATGCTTAAGGACTTGAGAAACATGGTTGTTGACAAAGTTATATGTAATGGAAAATTACTAGTAGATCACGGTAAACTCATCATTACATTGAAGGAGTACGAATATCCCGAAAAATTCGTAAAGACTGTGAAGATTCCAGAGATTACTACTGAGAAATTTAAAGTTAAGACTAGTCTTGAGAAAGGAGAAGTTAAAGTTAGAGTTATAGGTATTGAGGAAGGTACTTTAATTACTAAACACTTAATTGAAAAACTACCTGTAGAGAAGAATGAAGTTAAGCTCAGCGACAATATTGCTAAAGTTGCTGTCATTGAAAGACACGGTATTTCAGGAAATTGTAGTGTTGGTTTTGTTAAGAACTTTCCAATAAGTGAAGGTGCGGTAGCAGCAACAATCTCACACGATACTCATAACTTAACAGTCATTGGGACTAACGATAATGACATGTACCTTGCAGTTAAGACCATGTCTGAAATAGGTGGCGGTCTCGTACTTACTTCTAAAGGTGAAGTTAAAGCTAAAGTTAACCTACCCGTTGCAGGATTAATGAGCTTTGAAGAACCTGAAGTTGTTAATGATAAAATATTAAGATTTCTAAGTGAATGGGAGAAAATTGGTGGTAAATACTCAATTAAGGCATTAGCACCCATGTTTCTACTTTCACTAGTAGTCATTCCTGAACTTAGAATCACAGATAAAGGTCTTGTAGATGTTCATCAAGGTAAGATCGTGAACTTAATAGTGTCTGACTAGAATCTCCATGACGTACAGAATTTTACAATTCTTGCGTAGTACTGTTTAATTTTGTTAATATCTTTGGTATAGAGTTCTCTAATATCATCAATTTCTAGTGCAAGCATGGCTAACCTATCTACACCAAAACCAAAAGCTAATACTTTACACTCCTTAATGCCTAATGGCATAACTACTTCAGGTCTAAAGATTCCTGAACCTACAAACTCTACCCAGCCAAGCTTTTCATGCCATGCGTAACCTTCAGCACTTGGGCACGTGAAGGGAAAGTATGCTGGTTTAAACATCACTTTCTTAATACCTACCTTTCTTGCAATTTCTTCAAGAATACCTAACAGATGTTTAAACTTAACGTTCTTACCAACAACGATACCATCGGCTTGATAAAACTCCATAGAGTGTTTTGGATCGAGTACTTCAGGTCTAAAGACCTTATCTATAGTGAAGACTCTATACTCGCCATCGCCACGTTCGTAGAGTACTCTAGCCGAGACTGCTGTTGTCTGTGTTCTAAGTATGAGTTTTAAAGCTCTATCAACACTCCAAGAATAACCCCAACCTCTAGAACCCGTGAGCCAACCATTCTCGTGAGTTTGAGAGACTCTTCTAATCAACTCCTCATCACTTACTACACCTCTTTCAGGATACTTTAAATAGTAAGTATCGTGAATTTCTCTAGCTGGATGATCTTGAGCTTGAAAGAGCGCATCAAAGTTCCAAAATTCGAGCTCAACGTAAGGTCCTTTAACTTCCTCAAAACCTAGAGAAACAAATATCTCTCTTAAGTAATCAATGAAGAGTTCCATAAAGTGAGGTACGTTTGGTAAGACTATGGGTACTGGAATTGATAGGTCAAATCTTTTAAGTGTAATTTCTCTCCAAAGACCTGACCTTAAGTGTTCTGAAGTTAATGATGTAACTACTTTGACGATCTTAACTAATCCTTTACTTAACATCTCTCTAAACTCGCTAGTTAACTCTACCTTAATGATAGATCTTTCCTTGATCTTAACTAGACCTCTTCTTGAAAATTCTTTAATGATATCTCTCTCAACATCTTTCAATTCATTGACATTTCTTATCTTCTCTTTAGCTATATCTTCAAGAAGTCTTTGCTTTATATGAAATTCATGGATAAGTTTATCTAGATCTTTAATAACAATTTTGCCGTTAGTGATCTTAAAGAGGTTTGTTTTTACTAAATTTGAAAGTGCAATTTTAATTTCATCACTATCTATAAGTATTTTCAATCTTTTAGCCTCTCTTTCAATATCTTTAATAAATAACTCACCAGCCTTACTAGCTATCTCTAGAACTCTAAGTTCAGGCAGCTTATTATGGACATATCTTAAACCTTCACTAGTAATTTCGAGAAGATTTACCTTCTCCTTATGAGTCTTAACTACTCCTTTAGATTCAAGTTCAGCAATAATTCTCATCAGTGAGCTTGATGTTGTTTCTAATTCTTGAGCAATTTCATCAATTAATAACTTACCCTTAAGAAGAGCCTCTATTATCTTCCACTCAACCTCACTAACCTTAACTTCGTTCATAAGGATTTACATAAGTAGTTTGAAATGTTAATTTTTAAATTTTGATCACTCTACCTACTCCTCCCTCAATGTAAATTTCAGGTTTCTTTGACATTAATGCATGTATGATCTTAAGGCCTGAGCAATGTGTAGGACATACAATTGATACGCCTAGCGAGATTAGGCTATTCAACACTTCACTTACGGTCTTCTCGTCTGAACTTAGTAAGTGTAGTCCACCAATGACAGCGTATAGCTTACTTACTCCTGTAATTCTTTCTGCATGCTTTACAATGTTCAGTATATTTGAGTGTCCACAACCTGTAATTATGACTAGACCTTTATCTTTAACGTTAATTATTAGTGCTGAATCGTCTAACATCTTATCTTCAACAATTTCACCATCATCTCTAACGACGTACATGCCTTCACAAAATTCAGGATGACCATATCTCTCGATTTGTCCAGAAAATAGGACGCCTTCACAAAGTTTTAATGGATTTTTACAAGTTATGAGCGTAGTTTTCTTTTCAAGAAATTTCTTACTAACAGACACACCTATGTAATCAAGTACTTTACCTCTCATAAGTACTTTCTTTTCAAAAACCTTAGGATGAGCAATAACCATCTTATCCCTACCATGCTTCTTAATGAAAGTCTTTAACCCTCCAGTATGGTCAAAATGGCCGTGACTTAAGATTATGTATCTAACATCTTCAGGATTAACTTTTAGAACTTTCATGTTATGAAGAAGAGCTACTCCTGATTGACCTAAATCGTAAAGTATTGATAAAATTTCAGAACCATACACCTTAACTAGAGCTGAGAAGCCCCATTCAGCAACGACGTCTCTTACAGTACCTACGGAATTGTCAATAAGTATTGTCACTTCAACATGCTCAACAAAACCTACTGTGAACATGGTGTAAAGTATATGATACTCTATTTAACAATTTAGTTACAATGATGGTAGTTTTCGATGATGAGGGTGTAATCGATAATCCAGGACTTGACTTTGCATGGTTATGTTTAAGAAAGTACATACCTGATAGTTACAGAAAATACTATGAGTACATGGTTAAGATGTTTGATGAGTATGACGATCTGAGATGGCTTTATGAGAGAGATCTTGAAGGACACTCTACAGGAACTACACCAATAATTGTGTTATGCATTTTAGCACTCTTCAACATAAATGATGATGAGTTAATTAAATATGCCCTCAAGGTTAAGCATGAGAATGTAGGTATTGATAAGGTATTGATCTGGATTTTGAAAGAACTTAACATTGAAGTATTGATAATTTCAAATGCATATCCAGCAATTCCACTATTATCAGCTTTAAAGTATGGAATTAAGACAAGTAACGTATATACTTCAGGTTTTCAATATAGAACGTGCATTGACGTTCTTAAAGATATGAATGATTTAGTTCAGGAGGTTTATGAGAGATCTCCTCTAAAAATCTTGACTAGATATAGAAGTGAGTTAAAGAACTTCTTAGTAGAGTACTTAAATATATGTCTAAAGTTGAGGAATGAATATCTAAGCAGAAATGAGAGGCTTATAAGTAGGTTAATGAGAAGACTTGAACAAGTAGTTAACTCTTTAGAATCCTCAGAGTTGAAAAGCATACTAAAGTATCTGCTCTATGATGAGTATGGAGTTATGGGTGGACATAATAAGAGAAAAGTTATCGAGAAGAGATGTGGTAGTGATACCATATATCTTGGCGATAGTATTGTAGATGCCGATGCACTAAGCTATGCAAATTATGGAGTTTCAATAAATTGTGTAAATAAGCATGCCTTACTAGCCTCAAAACTAAATATTGCAACTCTAGACTACTCTGAACTAATACACGTTATTAACCACATTCTTGACTACGGCCTTGAAAAGCTTGAAAAGTTGAGAAGATCATTAAAGAATAGTATTCTCTTTACTAGAGACGATATTGAGAAGAATTTAAATTTCGTTATTGAGATAAATAGAAAGTATAGGAGTATTTTAATTGAGAACTATAGTAGAAGTATTAAGGACTACGTATGATGATTGATAATGTAGAGATTGAAGATACCTATGCCGAAGCTTTTAAAGGAATATACGTGAGATTTATAATTACTGCTGATAATCTTAAACATCTAAGAAGAGCAGCACAACACATATCAGCACTGGTTATGAAGAGGAAGATGTGATGTGTGGTAGAAAGGTTATCAAAATACCCATAATGATGGGTGAATTCATAATTGAGAGATACTTAAACTACAATTTTGGAGTTGCAGGTGTTGGGTTATGGTACTTCTGTAAAGATGTGGAGTCAGCTATAAAGGTAAGTGAAAAGGCATTAAAGGCTATAAAGACTGTTGAAGGTGTTATTACACCTTTCAACGTATGCTCAGCCGGTTCAAAACCTGAAACTAAATTTCCAGAAATTGGACCAACAACAAATCATCCTTACTGTCCTACACTTAAGGAAAAGCTTGGAAGCGAATCTAAAGTACCACCTAATGTTAACTCAATACCTGAAATAGTCATTAATGGCATAAATGTTGATGTTGTTATGAAGGCAATAGCTAAAGGCATAAGAGCGGTTATAGGTATGGATGGGCTTGTAAAGATAAGTGCGGCAAATTATGAGGGAAAGCTTGGACAGTTTAAGATATACCTTAGAGAAGTATTGAGTAAGTATTAAGGTGAGCATATCTTAAAGTGTGTAAATCTTTCAAATAGTTTAACTACACAGATACATCCATACTTTTCACTTTCTCTACTGCTTCTCTGAGGTATATCTTATAAGGTCCTAGCTTACCACCGTAATTCCCTGCAGTTATTTTTACAACTCCAGAAATAGATGCTGCCTTTATAGCAATACCCATAGCTTGAATTACATCTTCAAGAGTTAATCCATTAATGACTATTTCATATACGCAGTTAACATTCTCTAACAATTTAGTATCTCTTAATTTCTCTTTAAGTGTGGGGCAGTAAGGATGATTTGTACTTGCTTTCAGTTTGGGATAGGTGATTGAACCTACTTTAGAACCAGCTCTACATATACCTCCAGGAAATGGTGTAATGACGTGTCTACAGTACTTTCTAACTGCTTTTATAGCTCTCTCAGCTGCACTTAATGCTGATTCACAATCTTTACCAAGTATAATGATGTTACCACCAGCCACACCTTTAACCACACCAACCTTATCTTCAATTATGAACTCACCCTCCATTACAGGTATTCTCCAAACTCTCCTACCGTAAAGTTCATCTGATACTTCAAAGCCTTACTTGCTGTTTCAGCACTGCTAAATCATTATGCCAAAATTGAACTAAAATTCCAGATCTCTTGTCTGGTGTACATTCTGGCTTTACAAAACACTCAATTCCAGCCTCACAGGGACACATAATGATTGATGATGCAAATCCAGTAGCTAATCTTGCAGCAATAAGTGCCCACTTTCTATTAGCTGCAGTAATTAGTACTCTAGCAGCATACATAGAGAAAGCCTCAGCAAAGGTATCATCGATGAGGTCTCTCTCCATGTCTAGGTGTGATGGTAGTGTCAAGCTATCAAACTTTCTACACAATTCTAAATGATAGTACTTTATGCATAACTATTTGATAAGTTTTTAAACAAGTAAAGTACTTAATAGTCAAGATAAGATAGTTATAGATTATCATGAGTAAGATTAAGGAGTTTATTGATAAGTACACTATAGAGAGAAGAATAGAATTCACAGACATACCTACAGGTGTTGGTCCTCAATTTGAGGGTGAAAGAATTAGAAAGCCAGATTTAAAGGTTGAATTTGGAGGGTTAAAAGTCAAACACAAGTTTGAGCTATTTAGAGTAAGAAATTGTGAAGAAGTAAGTGATGGTAAGATAATCATTCTAGGACCAGATCTTGAAGAACTTGAGGAAGGAAAAGCACATTCTCTAGGAATACTCATTGAAGCTTGTGGTGAAAAGTTAAGTCCTGAAGCTGAAGGCGTTTTTGAAAGAAGAATACACTACTACATCAACTGGATTGAAGGTCTCATGCATGTTGGTTCTAGAAGTGATTGAAAAAGTGCAAATAACATTTATTACTGATCCAAACATGATACAGGATTACTGGAGTAAAGCTTTGAAAGTTTATGAAGAGAGAGACTCTAGAATTCTTGGCCTTAAAGATGATGATGTAGATGAATTTTACGGATGCATACTTTGTCAATCCTTTGCACCTACACATGTATGTGTAATTACTCCTGAAAGACCATCAAGCTGTGGAGCTATAACTTGGCTTGATGCTAAGGTAGCAGCTACAATTGATCCTAAAGGACCAATCTTTAAAGTACCCAAAGGTAAGTTATTAGACCCAATTGCAGGTGAATATAGTGGCATTAACGAAATTGTTCATGAGAAGTCTCAAGGAAATGTAAGTAAGGTCTATCTACATAGTGCATTGAAATATCCACATACCTCATGTGGATGCTTCGAAGCTGCGGTATTCTATATTCCAGAGGTTGATGGTTTTGGAATAATTCATAGAGGTTACACAGGAAAAGCACCTAACGGCTTAAGCTTTGTAGAAATTGCAAACATGATTGGAGGTGGTAAACAGGTAGAAGGCTTTGTAGGTGTTAGTGTACTCTACATGAAGTCTAGAAAGTTTCTACAATATGATGGTGGTTGGAGTAGAGTTGTATGGATGCCAGCAGAGTTGAAAGATAAAGTTAAGGAGTACATGCCTAAAGAACTCATCGATAAGATAGCTACAGAGAACGATGCGAGAAATATTGAAGAATTGAGAGATTTCTTAATAAGAGTAAATCATCCAGTTGCTAAAGCCTTAATTGCTGTTAAGAAGGAGGAAGTGAAACCAGAAGTTGCTGTCCCCGAGAAAGTTGAAGAAGTCGAGAAGCCTACCATAACCATACCAGCAGCTGTACCGCCTACTCTCATTCAAGTAACTTTAAAGAATGTTAAAATTAGAATTGAAAAGATAATCATTAGAAAGAAAGAAGAAAGGGTAAAGAGATGAAGAGAGAAAGAAAGAGTATTGATGAAGTATTAAAATCAGTAATATCATCATTACTTAAAGATCTTGAAGATGCAGACGAGGTTGTTCTAGAAAACGTTACTTTAGATGTTGAGGAACTTACTTTTGAACTACCATCAACATTACTACCTCTAATTGAAAAGAAGGTAATTGAAGAGAAACCTATAGAGATCACTCCCGAAAAGGCAGTTTTTGAAGAGCCAACAATTGAGTGGAAAGGTAGAATTGTTGAAGTCAAGATTGGCGCTGGCAGTAGAAAAGTAACTTACGTAGTTGGTGGTGAAGAGAAGCCCAGATTCTACTCCTTAAACTATACTCCTCCACATAAACCGATACTCTCAATGGATGTATTCGATACAAGAATACCATTACCTAAAGCTGTTAAAGATCACTTCAAAGATCTTCTAGATAACCCTACAGAGTGGGCTGCATACTGTGTAGAGAAGCTTGGTGCTGACATGGTCAATATTCACTTAGTTAGCACTGATCCTAACTTTAAAGATACTACACCTAGAGAAGCTGCAAAAGTTGTTGAGGAAATTCTTCAAAGAGTAAACACGCCACTCTGCGTTGGTGGTTCTGGCCATCCCAAGAAGGATGTTGAAGTCTTTAAAGTAATTACTGAAATCACTAGTGGTGAGAGAATAATAATTAATAGAAGAGATAGCACCGTTAATTAAGAAGCATGGCCATGTAGTGGTCGCTTTTGTACCTATGGATCTTGACAAAGCTAGACAGCTTGTAAGAAAATTAAGACAGTGGCTAGATAAGGAAGACATATTACTAGACATGAACACTGCAGGTATTGGTTATGGTTGGGAGTACGCATTTACAGCAACTGAAAGAGCAAGATTAGCAGCTTTAAAAGGTGATGAAGAACTTCAACATCCACTAGTTTCAGCAGTATCTAATTCATGGACTGCCAGAGAAGCATGGATGAAAATGCCTGAATATTGGGGTTTAAGAGAAGTTAGAGGACCTTTATGGGAAATACTTACAGGAATTTCAAGCTTAATTGCAGGTGCTGATTACTTAATGATACTGCATCCCTTGACCTTAAAGATACTTAAGACAATTGTTAATCAGATCTTTGAGATAAGGAGAGAAGTTGAAATTGCTGAATGGATAAGTAAGAAACTTTAAGGTGATAGTTATGGTTAAAATAACTAAGTTAAGTCCACTAGAAATTTACAAACTACTACCTAGGAGAAGTGGATGTAGACTCTGTGGTGAAGATTCATGTATGGCATTTGCAATAAAACTTCTTTCACTACAAACAAATCTCGAGAAATGTAAACCATTGATTGAGGATCCAGGTTTTAGAGAGAACTATGAGAAACTTTCAAAATTATTAAAACCACTAGTTAAGGAGATTGAGATAGGTGTAGGTGATAGAAAAGTAGTTATTGGTGGTAAACATGTAGTTCATAGACATGAACTTATGCTTAGAAATCCAACAGCTATAGCTATAGATGTTAGTGATGATCTTGATAAAGACAAAATTATTGAGAAAGTAGAATTCATAAATAACTTCAAATATGAGTATGTCGGTTACGAATTGAAACTAGACTTAATAGCTGTAAGATCTGTAACGAATGATCCTGAAAGATTTAAAAGCACCTTGAAGATCGTAAATGAGTATTCTAAAAGACCTATAATTATTTGCAGTATAGATCCTGAAATAATTCATGCAGGTCTTGAAGTACTTGATAAGGAAAGACCATTAATATATACTGCAACCATGAAGAACTGGATAAAGGTTCTAGAATTAGTAAGAAGGTTCAAGGTTCCTGTAACAATTAGTTCTCTAGGAAAAATTAATGACCTAATCTCACTCGTTAAGACCTTTAGGAAATATGGAATTTCAGATCTTTGTCTAGATCCAGGAACAATAC
>NJDF01000075.1 GCA_002254895.1 Thermoprotei archaeon ex4572_64 | reverse complement strand
GTAGAGTTAGAGCACTACAAATCATTACTAGATATAGTGTTGGTAATAGAGTTGAGATTATTCTTCAAGGAGATCCCACAGAGATCAACATGATAGTTATGGAGCTTAAGAGATTAGCTAAAATCGTTAAAGAAACATCTAGAAAAGGTGTTGGCATGAATGTTTACGATGTAAATTTTCTACTTAACACAGCTAAGCTTGAAGCAGCAATTCCACTCGAAGTAGTATTCACTATACTTGAACTCCTAGGATATAGGGTAGATTTTCGTGAGAATAAGTTAAAGACAGATGCTCCTCTTGAGAAAGTTCTCGAAGTAATGAGCATGACATCACGAGTGTATAGAGAAATGATGAGTATGAACGTTACACCACAAGCTAAGAGAATAATCGCTATGTACGTTGTAGTTAAGGGTAGAGATATTGAGAAGAGTATAGATGATCTAATAAATCTTAATCTTCTCAATAAACATGAAGAGTTAAATCTCATAGTTCTCACTCACGATTATGAAAAGAGCGTCAAGATGCTTAAGGAGAAGTTGAAAAGTTGAGAAAGAAATTTTTAACAAATAGATTAAGGAAAGTTTAACATATGTTAAGAGTTAGAGTTACAAGACTTGAAGATAATTATCTAGAAGCAATTGTTCAAGGAGAAACACATACATTATTCGCACCACTTATCGACTACTTACTTAAACATCCAGATGTCGAGTACGCTATGTATGATGTAGATCATCCATTACTTCAAAACGTCAAGTTTAGATTAAAAACTAGAAGTAGAAATCCTGTAGATATTTTAAGAGAAGTAATTAACAGTATAATCAGTGATGTTGAAGAGCTTGAGAAGAAATTAACAACATCATGAACAAGACGTATCTTGTAGGTAATGTACCTGAATGGATTTTAAATACCTTAACTAGACTAAACTTTCAAGTCACTTCTAGTAATGTTATTAAAGAAAGCATACCTGTAATTGTAGGTAGAGATTATGATGATATTAAAGTACACGTTAAAACTATTGCATTAACACCATATGTAAATCATAGAGTAGATCTAGACAAGCTCTTCACCATAGTTAGATATGTGAGTAGAATTAATTTTAGAGCTATAATTTTAAGAACAGCTAAGGTTCTAAATCTCTACATAAAATGTTATAACATAGATGATATGATTAGTAATATCTCAAGTAAGGTAGATATTGAAGTTGAGAAAATAATGCTTGATAAGATACTGTGCAGATTTAGGTCAAGTATTGAAGTTGGTAAATTAGTAACGTTAATCTTCCTGAAAAGAGGTGAAGATATGGTTAAACTATGTTTAGGTAGAGTATGTAGTGATGGCATAATCGTTAGAGAAATCATTCCTGAAGAGTATATAATGAGTAGTGATTTACTTATTTTAAAAGGTGATGTAATTGATGAGTTGTCAATGATGTTTAAGTTGCATAATTTTAAGGTAATTCTTAACCATAAATTCTCATCAACCAACTAGTTAGTTCATACATGCCTTTCTCTAAACCATTACGTACACGAACACCTAATAACTTATACATCTTCTCAGTACTGTATCTATAGCCTACATACTTAATAAATGCTCTTAAAGACTTAGGTATAAGTAGCTGAATGAGTTTAAGAGTGTTTTTGCCAATACTTATCTTAAATCCCTTAACGTTCATGAAGTGTGCCATGGCTTCTACAAAGTCACTAAGTTTATACATACCTTCCTCACTAACATACATGTACTCTCCAATACATGCTTTACACAATGCTGCTCTATACATGATATCGACTAGGTAACCAACGTATATGGACTATACCTCTCTTTAATAGATGGTAAATTCTTACCCACTCCTCATGTGTATTGTAATTACCATATACAAGTGTTGGTCTTAAAATTACTATTTTTAAGCCATGTTCTCTATGATACCTCATTAATGCCTTCTCACCCTCACATTTAGATCTTTCAAAAATCGTTTTTGGATTAATATAGTCAGGACAGCAATGTTCTTTCTCCTCAATAATGGTATTGTTAGTAATTAATTTTTTACTAAGTCCTGTAGCGTAAGCTGCACTTACATGTACAAGTACTGAGTCCATATTTACCTTCATTAAGGCTTTAGCTAGAATTTCAGGTATGGTAGCGTTTACAAACCATATCTCTTCACTCTTACCTGAAACTTTACCAATGAGATTATACACAATGTCAGGATTAACCTCTCTTAAAATACTTACTAAAGTATCTTCAGTAAGTTTATCTAATCTTATTAACTTCACATTCTTGCTATTGAGAAACCTCATCATTAATAGCTTATCAGGTCTCTTAGTTTCTCTGTATGTGACGTAGACATCAAGATCTTGCTTCTTTAGAAACTCAGCTAGATTAGTAGCAATAAAGCCTAAACCCAAAATTAAGCATCTCATAAATTAATTTTCTTATTAGATATATGTAAACGTTTACTTTACGTAAATATCTACCCATACACTTCAGAGAGAAAGGTGCAAGAATCCAAGCCTTCATAGGCTTCAACTTAACAACCTCACCATCACACTCAACATCATACTCCCTACCAAGATACTCATCCAAACTAACACTTGCCATCTCTTTCACCTCGAAATTTACCATTATATGCAGTTTTATATAAGTAATATTGAAGATGCTAAGGTATTACTTGAGCAGTTGAATATTGTTTAATCTTTAAAATCTTCACTTATAACTAAATTACGTGTAAATCGTGCAACCTATAGGTGTAGTAGCACCTGTAATATTAGGTATTATCTGTGTATTTCTACTGATATACATGTATAACAAGTTGAAAGTCACGTTCAACCTTCTAAGCTATTATTTAAGAAATGAGAATGGTAATCTATCACTGAAAATTAAATACTTGTCAAGTAAAGTTCCAAAAAAGTTCTTACTCTACACAGATGTTGATGGTCTTATAAGCATAATCACTCCCTCAGAAAAGAAGGGAGAAGTAACTTTCATACTTGGAAAGTTTAGAAACATTACTTATCCATGTAAATATCTACTTAAGGTTGAGTTTGAAAGTGAAGTCTACACTTATGAATTTACTTTTAAAACTTCAAAACCATTAGTAGAACTATTAGAAGTATCTACAACATCATCACCTATTGGTCTCATTGTTAGAGAGCTCATCTTTAAAATCATAAATGATAGTGACTATCCAATATACATAACTGATGAGAATTTCAAGATCTACCTTAATGATAGAGAAGTTAGTAAAGATCTTGGAGATAAGTATCTAGTTGTAGATCCTCATAAGTTCATAATTACAAGAGTAGTTACCAATATCTTAGTTAATTATAAGGAGTTGAGTAAAAATAACGTTATAACCATTAAATGCTTAGATCAAGAGTTGAAACATGTTATTCCTGACATTAAGGTAGAGCTGAAGATCATTAATATCGACTACGTTAAAGATAATATCAAAACCATAGAGTTGATGATTTCAAATTCCTGGATTTACTCCATAAACACATACTGGATAGATGTAATTGTTAATGATAAGTTAGTTAAGGGAAATTACATAATTGAGCCAAGCATTATTGGAAGTGGTGAATCTCGTAAAGTAATTCTTAAGTTTAAACCTTTCATTAAAAATCACTCAATAAAGCTAATATTAGGCAATGAGGAAATTCACGTTAAGGTATGAACTTTACCAGTAACTTTAAGGTATGTTACACAAAGTTTAACACTGAAATATATGTGGTACCTATAAGTAATGTTACACAACATTTACAAGATCCCTATATTGAGAGTGATTATGTTGAGTTAAGTGATGTGAAGTTTAAGATCTACGGTACTGACCTATTCAGAACTTATGGTAGATACTTAATTAGTAATGGTAAGTGGTTAAAATCAATATACATAATTACCTCAAACAGAGATGTTGAGATCAATATTCAAAATTTGAGGCACGGCATCTACTTCAAGTTCATGTTGAGAAGTGATGAAGCTATAGTCTTAATGGTTAAGTTGATGAGATTTTTAAAAGCTAAATATCACACTAAACTTCCAGTTCAATTTCTTAAAGGATTAGGTTTTAGAAATATTCAGATACAATACTCATCACCTGAAGTGATAGTTCTTAAATGTCGAGACAACTACCTCTTTAAACGTAATTTTGATAACACAACATCTCTGAGTATTAATATTCTTCACGTAGGTATTAACGTTGAGAATTATCAATATTGCTGACATTAATTCTTTAACACCAATCTCTTCACCACATAAGTAATGAGCAATTATTTGTGCTAGTAGTGGTGTTAGTGATATTAAGATTACTGTCAAGCTGAGACCTATCAGAGATATTGATAATATGAAGAGGTAAGCACCTAAACCTAAATCTATTGGTGAGTAGAAGAGCAGCTTTGTAAAATCTTTACGAGATGGTTTTTCAAAATCCTTACCTGTAATTAATGTTATGAAGAGTAAAGTTACCGCTCCAGAACTTGCTCTAATGAAAGTTATAGTAATGACATCAATATTGAGAACTGCAAGTTTGAGTAGTGATTGACCANNTCAATATTGAGAACTGCAAGTTTGAGTAGTGATTGACCAAAAGCCCAAGCTAGAGATGCAATGATGGAGTATATAATGCCTAATGTCAGGTTTTTTGCCTTTTCAACATCTTTATCACCACCTCTTGAAAGTACGTATATTCCTAGAAAGGCAAGTATTGAAGCTAAGACTTTACTTATAGTTAAAGGTTCTCCTAGAAATGTTGCTATCAATTGTACAATAATTATGTACGTAAATACTATAGGTGTTGCAATTGAGACTCCACAAAGTTTCAAACCCTTAATGTATAGTGTGTCACCAATACCTAAAACAATAACACCATTAAGTACTGCCCAAATGATGGCTTGATTAAGATTTAGAAGTCCTGGTATTGCTAGGATTGAAATTGATAGAGCAGTTATACTTAGTCTCCACAAGTTTAAAGTTGTAGATTCTAGCTGAATTCTCTTATATACACTAACAACGTATGCCCATATGGTGGCTGCAATTATGGCAGGTAAGTAATACATTTCAATAATTCTCTCCTTCTAGATACTGTCTATACATCATGTTAATCTTAGGACTGCTAATAGTTATGAAATTACTTATTAAATAGTTCTTCAACTCTCTATAGGCTAAGTGTAGGTATATCTTAATCATAGCTTCAATAGGATTATCAGTACCTACATTAATTCTTAATTTTCTACAAATTCTAGAAACCCATGTTGAGCATGTATTGTAGAAGATGCAATTTTCACTACA
>NJDF01000006.1:7944-9738 GCA_002254895.1 Thermoprotei archaeon ex4572_64 | reverse complement strand
TACTTATAAAGACGTTATTAATGAGATAATCATACCATTAATTGAGCAGTATAAGCCAGAATTTATACTCATATCTCTTGGCTTTGATGCGCATAAGGATGATCCACTTGCAAATCTTAACTTATCATTAAATAGTTACGAACTCGTATACTCAGTACTTAAAAGATATGTAGGTAAGTACGTTAAGGGCTTAGGATTTGTACTTGAAGGTGGATATAACTTCAACGTTCTTAGTAAAGGTTCTGAAATTCTACTTTGTTTAATGAATGACATAGAGTACACAGTTAATGAAGATAAAACTGAAGCTACACCTAGAATTAAATCAAGAGTTAAGGAAGTGATTAAGGAGTTGAAAAATATTTTAAAGAAGTATTGGAATATGTCATGACAAGTAAGTTCATAATCACTGGCAAAGTATTTAATCATGACAAATTTGTACGAAAGTCCATAATTATCGATGATGGCAAGATAGTTGACATCAAAGATGGAACTTACAGTAAAAGCTCATATAGAATTATAAACTTACCAGAAAGATTCATTATCTGTCAAGGATTTGTTGATGCTCATGTACATTGTAGAGACTTTCAAGAAAGTCATAAAGAGACTCTAAAGACTTGTGAAGAAGCTGCCTTTGCAGGTGGTGTTGTTGCTATTGGTGATATGCCAAATACTAAACCAAGAATTAATAACCTTGAAGTATTGTTAAGAAGATTAGAGTTAGCTAAGAAGCTTAAAATCATATATAAAGTACATGTAGGTGTTCCTGAAGATCTAAGTGAAGTTGAAAAAATGGTTAAACTTGGAGTTAAGAGTATTAAAATATATCCTGAAGATTGGGTAGAGTATGGTCATAGACACATAATATCACTACTAAAATTAGCTAGAAAGTACAATTTAATCATTATAACTCACTGTGAAGATCTTGACATGATAATGTACAGTAAGTATATTCACGATTTTAAATTTCACAGTAAGATTAGATGTAGACAAGCTGAAATAGTAGCTACACTCTCAATGATTAAGCTAGCTTTAAAGTATGGTTTTAAACTACACATTACTCACACATCAATACCTGACGTTATTGATTATGTTAATACTATTAGGAAGTACATAGATGTCACGGTAGATACTACACCACATTACGTACTTCTGAGTCAAGATGAATGTTTAAGTAGAGTTGATGTTTTAGGTTATTGTAAAGTTAATCCACCTCTTAGAGATGTTAAGGATAGAGTTAGACTTCTAAATTACTTAACTAAAGGTTATGTAGACTTTATTGTTAGTGATCATGCACCTCATAGTGTTGAAGAAAAGTGTAGTGAATATTCGAGATGTCCTTCAGGATTTCCAGGTCTTGAAACTACGTTACCATTACTCTTAACTTTATGGAAAAGTCAAGTATTAAGCTTTAGAGATGTGTTAAAACTGTACTCAATAAATCCTTCAAACTTCTTGAACGTAAATGTCAACATGAGTATTAGTAACTATGCTTACTTAATCATTATTGATTCTGAGAAAGATTATGTAATTAATCCTGAAGAATTTAAATCAAAGGCTAAGTACTCACCCTTCATAAATTTTAAAGTTAAGGGAAGAGTAGTTGCTACTTTTGTTAAGGGTGAGTTAGTTTATGTCCATACTGACTATCTAGATCTCTTCTCAACAATTATGTAGTATTCCTTAACTGCCTCTTTATAAACCTCAATTGCTTCTAGATAGTCATTAATATTTACATACTCTTCATCACTATGAGCATACTCACCTTCACCAGGACCATAAGCTACCATGTCTTTA
>NJDF01000006.1:0-7903 GCA_002254895.1 Thermoprotei archaeon ex4572_64 | reverse complement strand
GCTCTAGTTACTGCTCTAGCTATGGGATTATCAATACGTAGATTTACAGGTTCGATACATCTAGAGTAGGTGATTGATGTAGAGTTATCAATGCTTAACTCTTTAATAAATCTGTTAAGTCTCTCTAATACTTCCAAACAATTAGTCTTTGGAGGTATTCTAATGTTTAAAATCATCTCACACGTGGTTGGTATTTTATTTTCAAAATCACCACCCTTAATTACTGTAGGTGTTATACTTATTGAATCGTAAGCATTTCCTACACTTAACAATCTACACAACTTATTGTAAATTTCGTAAACTTTAACTATAGGATTTGTAGTAGTTATGGGGCTTGATGCATGACCACCTCTAGACTTAACCTTCACTTTAACAATAAAGCCACCTCTATAAGTAGTTACTATCTTATCAAGACCTGTAGGTTCACCAATAATGATGGCGTTAGGTTTAGGTATGCTTTTACCTGCATTTTCAATTAAGTATCTAGTACCTGAACTATCTCCTTCCTCATCAACAACACCTACATACATTAAAGTTCCTCTAATCTCCTCAACTTCTAGGAAAGCAAAAGCCATAGCTAAAAGTGATGCCTTATCATCACATGCACCTCTACCGTAAAGCTTACCATTACTTAACTTGACCTCTAAATAGCCGGGAACAGTGTCCATATGTGCGTGAAGCCAGAGAGTTGGATCTCCCTTACCTCTAATAGCAATTACATTACCAACATCATTCTCTCATGACCTGTAGGTGAGTATATTTTAACAGCCTTCATTAACATCTCAATCTTAAAATCATGACTAAACATTAAGTTCAAACTTAGGTTTTATGAATCTCTTAAAAAGAGTACTCTACATAGTGATGAACTTTCGGTCGCACTGAGTTCTGATGAATCTTCCTCTCACTGATTAGGAGAAGAAATTTAAAAGCTAGAACAATATAATCTTCAGACCCGCCTAGCGAGTCCAACCCTCGGGGTAAAACCCGTCAAGGGGCGGTGGTCCAAGTAGAGACCGATGAACTGCCGTGGGGGATGGTCTGGGTAGGACCTGAGATAAACAGTACAGAAGAGGGGTTACACTTACCCACGAGGTAGTGCGGACCACTCAACTTCTCAATAAATCTATGAAGTCGTGTAAACTTGATACCTTACTGATCTCTAAATCCCTACGAATTATTGAGAAGCCGTGAAGATGTAGAATTAACACTTTCATTTCCTCAGTACTTTCTTATAAGTAGTGAGTATAGCTTAAGTACTGCAAGCTTATAGTCAGTACATGTAGGTATAACTATCAATTCATTAAAAAGACCGTAAAGAACTAGTGAACGTGAAGGTGAGTACAGTATTGAAGGTATGGCAAGTAGATCTTCCTCACCATCAACAACTATCAATATTTTTAAATTTTTACTAGACATTAACTTGAAGACTTTACATATCATGTCTTCACTAATTGAAGATATGGTTGATCTAGGATTTTCAAGAACAAGTACGGTAGTGAATTTTGAAATTTCAGTTCTGTAAGGTCTTCTTTGAGATTTAAAATCAATAATTGCTATGTTTGGTATTTTCCAGTACCTACATACATTCTCAGTTACTATATCTCCAATAGTTATCAAGTATTTACAGTTTAGATCTTGATAAATAGTCCTAACTTTACGTATTGATTTAGGTGCACAGTCCTTAATGACAATACCTAGACGTTTTCTAAAATATTCACGAACATGGTCTTGAAGAATATACATTACGTGAAGAATTAGCAGTACTAGACTATTTAAACTATATTATCATAATTTACTTGAAGAAAATAAATGTTAGCATACATAGATCACGCACTATATAGAGGATATGTTGAGAGTATCGAGAAGTTAGAGGAAATTTTTCACAAAAAACCTGCACTCTCAATTACATTAGTAATAATTGATGTAAATTCTGAAGAACGTGATAAATTGAGAAAGCTTTTACTTGAGACTTGGTCTAGATTAACAGGTAATAAAGTATTAATTGAAGAGTTAGTATCTCTTACACATGGTTTAGAGAAGAATATTGTAAGTATTGACAAGTTTAGAAGAGACTTAATTAAGATATTCAGTAAACATGATTTTCACTTTGAAGACTTATCACTCTTAAACATATACATGAAGACCATACTTGACATGAACGTTCTAGATCTTGACTTAGTAATTATTTATGAAAATCCACAACTAGTCATTAATGGCTATAGACAGAAACCTATAACCATGCCTGGAGTATTACTGAGAAGAGAAGTATTGGTTGAGTATGGAAGGGGTAGAAAGTTTAATCTTGAAGTTGTGATTCTAATTCAGAGAGCTAAGAGGAATTTAGTTGTTATTGATTGGAGTAGTAATGGATTAATACCATACACACCTACATCACAATCACTTATTGATAACTTTGAGGTAGGAGATCCAGTCTTCACATCATACTACAATTATGGAGTTAAGTTAAGATCATCAATTAGAAATTATGATAAAGTTATAGTTCCTGTAAGTACAAGCAGTTACCATCCGTGTAGTGAGCTCTTAAGAGAAGTACCAATACTTAACTTGCCTAAAACTTTGAAGGAGAGGGAAATTGAATGTATTATGAATTATTTAAGAAGAAGGAGAGTTCACGTAATTGAATGTATAGATGCCAATATTGATATAATTATAGGTAAGTGCTTGAGTGAAAGTGAAAGTAACTTATTAAACTTTTCAAGAATGTAGAGAATTGTGAGAGAGTGAGTAGAGTGAAAGTAACTATAGTCCATGTAGGTACGTACGCCTACGCCATGATTGAGAAGAATGGGAAAGTACAGTTGTTAAGTGATGAAAAAGCATTAAAGATGTTAAGTAAAGTTCACAATAAACTTCTGAAAAATAGTGAATTATCATGTCAGTACTGCAATAGTCGTGTAAGTCCTGTAAATATAGGTACGTTAAGTATAGATGGAGATCGTGTAAAGTTAATACTATGCGTAAAGTGTACTATAAACAATGTCAAGAAGCTTTCACAAGTAATAGTAAGTACATGTAGTGGTTATTAATGTGAAGATAAGTTTAAGTAGGTAACTAATCATAATGAGTTAGTGATGAAGGATCAACCGGGTGATTCATGATCGCAATCGCATGGTCTGATATTGACATTATTAAATTGGCACTAACGTATAGAGACCATGCTAGAGAGGTCTTGAATCGTAATGATAGTGATAGAGATCTCACATTTAGAGCTAGAAAGATATTATCCATGAGCTTTGATGAGCTTGTTAATGAGATTTTGAGAAATCTTGAAGCACAGATTCCTTGCTCTAAATGTAAATTCTCAATGATCATTATTGAAGATCTAGTTCCTGGTAAGTGCAGGTGTAGACTTGGTCTTAACCCTAACCTATGTAGAGTTTACATGCCTTTCTATTAGATTGTGAATTTGCCATTCTCGTAAATTAGCTCTCCATCAGCATATATTTTACCACCACTTCTCATATCCTTAATTAAGTCCCAATGTATTGATGATTCATTTTTACCACCACATCTTCTATAAGCCATACCTATAGCTAAATGTATAGTTCCACCTATCTTTTCATCAAGCAGTACTTGTCTTGTTATTCTTGTTATTCCATAATTAAATCCAATACCGAGTTCACCAAATCTTCTTGAACCTTCATCAGTATTTACTATCTTCTCAAGAAATTCTTGACCTTTCTCTGCCTTAGCGTCAACTATCACACCATTCTTGACTCTGAGCTTGATGTTTTCAATATCAAACATTCCTCTAAAGTTTTGAATTCCTGAAAACACTATAGTGCCTTCAATACTCTCCTCTACAGGTGCTGTGAAGATTTCACCGCCTGGCATATTGTTCTTACCATCATCTACAATCCATTTTCTAGACTTGTCAACTACAACTCTTAAATCCGTACCGTCAGGATGCACTATTCTAAACTCTGTACGTCTTGATAGTTCATCACATACTCTATACAATTCTTTACTAAAGTTTAACCATCCTTTTACTGGATCTTCCTTATCAAGCATGCATGCCTTTATAATGAATTCTTCATAATGTTTAAGACTCATTTCTGCCTGCTGTGCAAGTGCTTTTGTGGGGTAGATAGTTACGCACCATCTTAGTGAACCCTCCTCATCACGTTTGTTGAAGATTTCTGTTAAAGGTTTTAAAGCTGCTTGTCTTTTACGAATTTTCTCACTATCAATACTTGCTAGGTATTTTGTGTGTGTTGATGAGATTACTCTAATACTTGCATTAGGTACTTCAGCATAGTCATAGTCAATTTTTGATAAGTGTTTAAGAACACTATCACCTGCATATTCATAGAACGTCTCGATTAACTCCTCATCAAGAAGATTAACTAGTGGATACGCATCTTTCAGTACGAGTTCCTTAATTAAATGCTTAATTAATAATTTAGCTTCGAGAGTTGAAGTAATTAACACTTCATCACCAGATTTAGCTTCAATACAGTAGTCGATAAGTAATTTTGCAAATTTAGGGACATATTCTTCAAACATAAGTGAGATTATCTACATACCTTTATAACTTTTACATCATTAATTTAAAATTAATGAATCAGGAGTATAGAGAATTGATAGTTAGTAAATTGATTAGTGAAGATAGAGGACTCTTCATTGAGTTAAAAATTGAGAAGTTACCTTTAGGTAAGGTCATGTACTTGAATGATAAGTGTTTAATATCTATTGATGTAGTTGATTCTTGGAGTTATCAGGTAGATAAGGAAGTATCTTTAGGAAGTCATAAACTTATATATCACTTTGATAAGTTAAACAATATGACTATTGAACTTATTGGTTATGAAAATCCTGAGAAAAGAGAATTAATATCAGTTAGAATTTACACAGTTAAGCTAGACATTGAGAAACTGAGAGAAATCATCATAGATGTACTGAGCAGATACTCACCTAAGTGGCTTTATAAGATCGTGAATTACGTTAAGAAATGTGAATCTCAATGAGAAATTCAAACTACGTCCTAATAATATATGATGTGTATTCACTCAATGCGGAAATTCACATTGATAGAAGAGTACGTAATGAGTTGGAGAAAATTGGTTACGAAATTGCTAATAATGTAGTTATTTCATGGAAATCTAGAAGTGAAGTTGAGAGATGCTTATTAAAGATTAAAGATGACATTATTAGAAGAATTGAAGCTAGTCGTGAGAGAGCTGAGCTAGCATACTCTATAATTGAGTTAAGTGATGAACAGTATAGAGCTCTTAGAAATTTAGTTAGTAAGAGGTTAGAGAAGGAGTGTGATAAGTTGATTAGGAGAGTTGAAAACATTATCAACAAGTTGAGAGCTTGTAGTAGAGATGAAGTGAAAAGAGTAAGAAAGGAATTTTTAACTATTGATAAAGAGTATAAGAGAATTGTAAATCTACATTCAGCACTAGATGTTAGACATGCTCTCTTCGAGAAGCTTATACACTTAATGAGAAGAGCATATATGGAGTTTTATAGAAGAAGCTAGATTGTCAATACTTCATAATCTGGCTTTCTCTTATTTCTTTCCTTCTTTAAGAACTTGAAAGCTAGTGCTGCTGCAGTCAATCCACCACCAATACCTGCAGTAGCTATTAGGGCATGTAGTGTTGTTAATACAAAGCCTCCAATCTCTGCAAGAATATCACTCTTAATAGTTACGACATTGTTAGTATTAATCTTCACAGCATCACTATACTTTAGACCCTTATATTCAGCAGTCACTAAATATGTTCCTTCAAGTACATCTGTGAAGATTGCCATACCTGAATCATCAGTTGTTGCTGTATATGTTGGTCCTGAACCAATTCTGAAGAGTGTAATTTTTGCATTAGGTATTGCCTGATTCATAGCACCCATGAAGAGTACCGTCACATTGTACGTACCTATCTCTACAATTATTGGTCTTGTAGTTAATGTACGTACATGCACTTCATAGACTTCAACATTTTGATAATACACGTGAACTACAAGTTCACTATTCTCTAATGGTTTAGTTACGTAAACTTCAGCAATACCATTCTTGTTCGTCTTGAAAGTACCTACATATTCATCTCCAACGTATGCTTTTAAAGTTACGTTACTTAATGGCTTACCTGTCTTAGTCATTACCTTAAAGATTATGGGCTTCCACTCAATGTGAATTCTGTACTTACCCACCTCTGATACATCTAATGTAGATACTGCAATATATGCTTCATGACCGTTAGGCGATATTGATATTAATCTAGGTACTGAACCCCATAAGACTTCAGTGCTAGTCCATCCACTATAAACAGCACCACTTGGTGTGACTATCTTAACAATACGTGCATTTTCAGGTAATTGAGCAACAAGTGCAGTCCATAATCCACTAGCTACATCGCTATCCTTAACGTAAACTTCAACATAGTCTCTACTCCAGACACCTACACTCTTATAAATTATGGGCATGTAAGTTACTACGAGAGGTACTTTCTGTGAATTTACAATCTTGAAGATCTTGTCAAAAATGATGTAGACACCAATTGCAGGTACGAACTTTATAAATGGTGGTAGTATGTAACTTATTCCTGCAACTTCAATTATGGTTCTATATGTAGTTACTGGTAATATTCTTGAAGCTTCTATAGTGAAACTTTCAGGTTCTTGACCAATAACTAGTGGTTGAATGCTGTATATGGCAACAACGTAGCTGAGAAGATTCCAATCTTTAGGAATACCAAACTCTGTACCTGTTATCGTTAAAGACTCGTGAGGCGATACTGATGCATTTAGAAACTGCGTACCCTTTACTAGAAAGACGCTAGGCATTATATACTCCTCACCATAACCAATGATGATCTTGTAAGTACCTGCAGGTAATGTATCACAATTAAGTTCTAAATTCTTAGGTTCAATCTTAATACCTAGTGTTGAATTTTCAATACTTGAAATAGTCTTACTTAGTGATGTACCGTTAGGTAGCTTTACATCGATTATAGTGAAAGGTAGGTAATTATCAATGTGAAAGATTACTTTCTGCTGACCTAGATTTAAAACTTCAGAGTCAGGTATCTCAACTTCAATAACATTCTCACCTTCTCTCAACTCTACATATCTACTCTTAACAAATACGTACTTAATAGTGAGTTTAGTGTTTACAGGTTTTGAACCAATATTTGTAACTACTACCTTATCTTTAGCATAAATTTTCTCAATAGCACCCATTCTACTCTTTTCAAGATAAATCTCAGACGCAGATCTAACATTAAGCGTCATTACGGGATTCTCAATACTAATTATCATGTAGTCAAACCTGTAATTACTTGGAGGTAGTGGTGGAATCTCAATAGTGAACTCCTTTCCAGGAGGTAACGTTAATGATTTAGACTTCTCAATAGTTACTACATAACTTAACTTAGCGTAGTACGGTAAAACAATTTTCTTAACAGTATTGTCAGTACTTGTTGTTAAGGTATACGCAATTGCGCTAATGATCATAATTCCAACTATAACTGCACTTATAAGTAGGGCTCTTCTCAAGTTCATGATAATGATTGAGTCATGATTGCTTAAATAAGAAGCGTACAAAATATCTAGGTAATACTAAGTTAAAGTTCAGTAATTGTAGAGTCACTTCTAGCTATGACTATCTTGTGAACTTTAGAGTTACTAAAAATTCCAGACTCAACAACTCCAGGCATTACCTTTAAGTTATGCTCCATCTCTTCAGGATTATCAAGACCGCGATACTTCCAGTCAAGAATGTAGTTACCATTATCAGTAATGATTGGGCCTCTCTTACCCTTAATACCAACTCTAAGATTAACATCACCACCAAATCTGGACTTAATTTCACTCGCTACCCATCTCCACGATATGGGAAGAACTTCTATAGGTATTGGTACTTTAGTACCAATCTTTT
>NJDF01000074.1 GCA_002254895.1 Thermoprotei archaeon ex4572_64 | reverse complement strand
GAAAAGAAAAGTCTTTCTAATAGGATCCCAAGGAATCTCCCTCATTAATTTTCTGGGAGTTTCTAGAAAGATCTTTTTCTCAATAGTCATACAAACCACTTCCAAGCTAAGCCTTTACTAACATGATCATTTAAGTTCATCATTATGTCATTAATATTTAAACTTCCAATTAAGACAAAACCAAGTAAATATACTATCCAGTGAGGAATAGACATTAAAGTTCTTAAGGTATTAAGTTTTAATTCACGTTTTACTAAGCCATACATTAACGCTATTGCAAGTATCATGAAAGCAATACCTGTAGCATATCCAAACCAAAAACCTTCAATAGGTATTAGATTTGGTAGCCAACCCCAAGGAGTAGGTATTTTCGTCTTAGCGACGCTAGTATAGTATGGAGGTAATAGACTTAGGTATATTTCTTGCTGAACTATTTCATACATCATCTCGCAACCAACATAAAACCACCAGTTGATTAATGGTATATGTGCAATGCCAGTACATGCAAGTCATCCAGACACATAAAGGATATGTGGGATTTTCTTCAGGTAACTTATGAATAAGAGCTACATCAGGGCAAAAGAGATAACCTACTGAGCGATACGCTTCATCTATAATTGGCGCTATAATGTATGACCAGTTTACTGCTAGATCTACAAGAAACTTATTTATAGAGTATGGAAAAATTTCAATTCCTTCAGCAATAGCTCTACTAATAATAACCATAACTATCACTGCCTCAATTAATGGTAAATTCTTATAGTATGGTTTTTCAAACTCCTTATCAAACTCACGATATAGTCTCTCGAAATACTTCTTCATCTCCTCAATCCTTTAATGCACTCTATCAATTCTATAATGGAATCTGTAAACTTACTAACTTCGAGATTAATGAGGTAGGCATACATGGCTAATCCATCAATCATGGCCATTATGAGTATAGTTAAAGTATCTGCATTTCTAACATTCATTTTCTCAAGGATTTCTTTTAACTTCTCAAATCCTTTATTAAATAATTCTAAAGCTACTTCACAAGTACCTCTACTTTTCTCTTTCTCAAAGAAGTACTGAAGAAATCTATAAAGTCCTGGTTTCTGTTCTGCAAGCCTTAAATTATTAAATATGAATTCTCTAAGATCTCTCACAGCAAGACATATATACTTATGTATTACATAATGTACTAACTGTCTTTCAAGTTCATCTTTACTTTTAAAGTAGTAGAAAATTAAGCTTTTAGAAACACCCAAACTTCTAGCAATGTACTCGACAGTAACCTCATGAGGAGGTTTTGAGGTATATGCCTCAAGAGCTACTTCTAAAATTCTCTCCCTCACATGTACTGACTAGTCAGTCAATATTTAAGCATTGCGGGAAGTTTAAGAGGTAAGAAGCTACATGGCTGAGAAGGAGTTCGTAGAGAGTTAATTAAGGTTAAGGAATTGAATATTAGGTGTAAGATCCATCTTTAAGAGATGGTGCGGGGGGTGGGATTTGAACCCACGCAGGCCTACGCCAGCGGGACCTCAACCCGCCCCCTTTGACCTGACTCGGGCACCCCCGCTATTACGTTTTATGATTATATATCTTGTTTTAAAAAGTTTACTTTATGCCTTAACGTTCAAGTTCATGTAGTGCCTTCTCAATATCTTCAACAGCAACTTTACCTCTATATCTCTTCATGACTAGTCCTATGATTCTTCTCTTTTCTTTAATGCCAACTTCTTGAATAATCTCAGCTACAATTCTCTTAACTTCATCATAGCTTACTTTCTCTAGATTTAATTCTTTAACAATATCTTTAACGTTCTTTTTAGTTTCCTGACATAGTTTCTTCAAGATTTCAGGTATTGCTTCTTTAGTAATCTCACCTTCACTTAACATATTGAAGATCTCTATAAAGTGTTTTTCTTCAAGTACATCAGTATTATATCCTTCTCTCTGTATTGACTTTAATGTGCTTATCATTGTTGATGCTATTATAGTTGGTGATACTTTATCTTTGAAACTCTCAATTAATCTATCTATAAGTTCAAGATTATGAGCCCTAATTATCTGTTCTGCAAGCTCCTTACTAATACCGTAACTTACATACTTACTTACAAGCTCTTCAATACTTGGTGGTAACTTCTTCTCAATTTCTTGCACTAGCTCGAAGGTTATCCTTATTGGTCTAAGATCAGTCTCTGGATACATTCTTGCTGCTCCTGGTCTTGGTCTCATGAATTTTGTTGTTCCATCAGGATTAACGGCTCTAGTCTCTTCAGGAACACCCTTAATTGCTTGTCTTAATCTTTCAGTAATGACTTTAACAGCCTCCTTTAATTCCTCTTCATCAATACCTGCAAGTAGTATGAAAGAATTAACGTTAAGTTTAGACTTTACTTTACTAACTTCATCGCTAGTAATGCCGTATCCTGGTAATTCATCACTATGAAGAATTCCTTTTAAACTTGTCCATGCACGTACATTCTACTGGGCTGTACTTCATAGCCTAATAATCCTTCAAATTTTGGAGTTTTTATAGCAATAATCTTGCCTCCACTTTTTAAAATATTCTTAACTATTCCTGACTTTGTATTTTGAAAAACGTCAGTAACATCATGATAATCAGGTATTAAATCATTCTCTTTTACCCCCCTATTATTGAGTTCTTCACAAATTTTTAATAGATTCAATTGTCTTTTAACTTCGTACTCAATCACTTTAGGAATTAGTGAAAGTTCTGGTATTCCTTTAATTTCAGTTTTTGCACCTCTAGATATAGATATGTTAATGTCCTGTCTAACAGTACCTATACCTCTCTTAGCCATACCTGTAAGTTTGACTGTATGTCCAATATAGTATGCAATCTCCATCACTTGATTAGGCCCATACTCTAAAGGTCCTGTAACTATCTCGATAAGTGGTATTCCAAGTCTATCAAGTCTATAAACTACATAATCTTCCTTTTCTTCAATTTTACGTGCTGCATCTTCTTCAAGAGCTACTGTCCATATAGGTACCTTGTATTGAAAGAACCTTACAACTCCATCATGAGCTACAAGCATTGTTCTTTGAAAGCCCGAGACATTAGAACCATCAACAACTATCTTACGCATGACGTATAGTTCATCAAAAATTTTTGCATTAAATTTCTTAGAAATCATTAAAGCAACTTCTATAGATCTAGGATCTGGCTCATGTGGTGGTTCTTCATCAATCTCTACAAGACACGTACAGTCATGATAACCTTCATAAATGTATGTTCTGTGTTTTCTAAATTCCCACATAGCTGCTAGATCTACTTGACCAAGCTCACTAAGTGTTGGTCTTAGTCTTCTAACTATTCTAAAGTCTGGAGGCTCATTCTTAATAATCGGTGGACAATGACAGAAGAGTTTTCTGCCAGTATCTAGCTGTATATGTATTTCAAGTCCAACCTTTAAACCAAGATCTCTATAGTTAATCTTCATTAATCTTAAATTAATCTCAACTAATACTTAAACTTATGTAGGTACTAGCCTCACTCTATAATAACCTTCACCAGATCTTTCAAAAACTATCTTAAATATTGGTCTTTCAGGTAATGGTGTCATTCTAGCCTTCTTAATAACTAGATATCTTTCAACCCTCTTCTCACTCTTAACATCACTCATCCAAGTCTCTATAACGACGTCTGCTATATGTTCTATTCCAAAGCCAAAAATTGACTTAGTAGTCATTGCGTACTGACTTGTCAGTAAGGCAGTAATGTTACTTCTATGATATGCAAGTTTTAATTGATAACTTATTCTTCTAGCCATAGCTGGTGCGTGAGCCCAAAGTACTGATATTGAATCTATGATTAATCTAACATGTTGTGTTTTCTCAATATCTAGAACATCATTATATACCTTATTTAATGCATTAATTAATGTCTGATAACTCCACGGCAATCCACCTCTCTTTCTACCTTCCTCAACTTCCTGAGCAATTAACTTATTAATTCTAGCTAGACCAAAAAGATCAATAACAACAATATCTGGCTTTTCTTCAGGTTGTTCAAGCTTGTATTCTTTCTCTTTCTTACTGTAGGTTACTAAGTCGCTAAGATTGACAACATTGTACTCTTTAAAGTTTATACCAAACTGTTGTGCTTGCTTAACGACATCCCAAAACTCTTGTTCCGTAGTTACGTATATTACCTTATCATTACCTTCAAGACCAGCCCATGCGAAGTGTATGGCCATTATGGTCTTTCCAGTGCCTGGCTCACCACCAATAACAACCCATGAACCTTTAGGTACACCTCCTGAAAGTACTTTATCAAGCTCTTCAATACCGGTAGAAACTCTAGTAATAGCATACTCAATCTCTTTAACTTTAGGTGATACTCTAGTCTTGACTTTGTTTTCTTCAATCTCTTCTTCAGAAACCTCTTCCTCTTCAATCTCCTTCTCTTCCTCAACTTCTTCTCTATCCTCATTACGACTCATCAAGAAAAACTCACCTAAATATTTTAAGATACTAAGTTTTAAAACTTAGAAAAAATACTTATACAAAACCAATTAAGCATAATTGAAAAACGATACGTTATTAAAGTCAAACACAGCACATCATTAGGAGGGGCCGTAGTCCTGTCATGTCTTTACTGGAACCTTGACTTGCCTTTGAAGAGAACTTTCAAAACTTTAAATCTTCTTCTTTTCAATTCTTGACTTAACTTGAAGTCGTCGGTAATTATTACAGGATGATGATGCTTTAATTTTTCAGCTAAAATTATTAATGAAAGATCGGCATCACTAAGATCCTTACTTTTTATTTTTCTTCTCAATCTGTCCACCTCCTCGCTATGAACCTCCAATATCTCGATATTGATTAGATCAATTATTGTTTGAGAGATTGAGTCTTTGATTTCATTGATTACGTAATTTGTTGTTAATAACTTAGCCCCTATACTTCTCAGAACTTGAAGATTTTTTAAGTGAAATATTGCAGATGAGTCGAGAATTACAACTCTACTTCTCAGCTCCCCGAAGAAGTCATCACTATCAGTGACGGAGTTGCTCATCACCGCTAAGAGATACGTGATGATACTGAATTAATATACCTTCTCACAGAACTAACTTTAAGAAGTCTCGCTTTTTAGGGCGGGAGAAGTTTTAAGTAATCATATCCTCTTTTTGCTATGTTTATACTTGCATTTAAATCTGCATCTATCTCAAATTCACAATATGGACATTTAAATACTTTAGTATATCTTGAATTAACTTGCTCAAAACTTAATTCCCCCTCATGCAGACGTATTGGAATTTTAGGTAATGATTAAATATCTAGAAGCTCTCCTTAATGTCATGGCGAAAATCTTTAGGGATGAAGATGCAAGACTAGACTTGATTAAGAATAAGACCAT
>NJDF01000005.1 GCA_002254895.1 Thermoprotei archaeon ex4572_64 | reverse complement strand
TCTCTCACAAATACATTTAGTCTCTTTCTAAATCTTCTCACTTAGTAATATTAAGGAAGTCTTATAAGGTTAGGTCCTGTTAAAAATTTTAGTAATTATGAATGTAGATTGGGTTGATAAATATTTAAGTAGAGACCATAACTGTCTAGGAATCTACATAGCATTACTAGCTTTAAGATTTGATAGAAGAAGTAACTATGAGAAGATAATAAACATTGATGAACTACTCAACCAATATAGAATTACTTACAATACATTGCTAGGACCTGAAAATGCTTATCAAGCTTTAAGGATGAGTGAAGAGTTCATTCTTGAAGTATTTAATAAGTGTCCAGAATGTCTTGAAGCTAAAATTAGATTTAAGTTTTTAGATGAAATTGAGTCAAAATACTACAACATCTTTAAGAAAGTACTTTATAGATTTGTAAATATTTATGAAATTCCTGATGAATATAGAGAATATCTTGCTAAGGTATTAGAGCACATTAAGTATGGTAGGATACCTGTAATTGATAGAACAAGTTCCGGCTCTGTATATGTCCTAAGATACGATCTATACGATATTGATGAACCCATCAAGAACGTTAGTGAAATTGATAAATTAATACCATACATGTACAAGTTAGGTATTTTCAAGGCAAGTAACACCAGATGCATAATTCCCGCACCAATACTTGAAGATAAGTTCATAATGAAACTTAGAGGCTTTGAATTTGAAGAATACATTAAAGGTACACTATCACAAGTATCAATAAAGCATTACTTAACGCAAATACTAACATTAATGAAGTATGATGTTAGAAGTAATGTGAAGACGATAAGTTATGAGCAGGAAAAGATAGACTTAATAGCTTCTAAAGAGATTGGAAGTAATAGATTCACGATATGGATATTAACTAGATGGTTCAATACAGATCTCACAGATGATAAGGTTAGAAAGATTATTGAGATGTTAGAACTTCACGAACCTAGGCCAAATTTAGTAATAATTCTCTGCAAGAGATGTTACACCAATCTATATAAGAAACTCAATTTCTTCATTATTGAGCTTGGAGAGTTAAAAGTACTTGAAGACTTAGTTGATAGATTGAGAAGAGAAATCTTCAAGATTTTTCTTGAAATTTCACCCATATCTAGATATCTTGATCAAGTCTTAAGCATTCTGAACGAATTGAAAAACATAAGTAAGTACATGCATGGTGGGTATTTGGTAAGGTAAATGTCATAGGTCCTATTGACTAGTCTTTTATTATTAATATTCTCACTACTCCTAAAGGTATGAAACTATTGAGAAGAAAGTTAACTAGAAACCCAACACCGAAAATGACCAAATTCAGCAGAACCCGTTGTAGAGGTTCTACTGATTGGGGTTTGTTTATTTTGAATGTTGCTTTCTTAGCTAACTTTTCTCTCATTGAGTTTGGGTCTTCATCTCCTTTAGGGTGTGTTGGTTTTTGTGGTGGTTTAAGTTAGGTTTAGTTCCTTCATGACTATTACTATTGCTCTTATTATATGTTTATCAACTCTCGATAATTTTATAAATTTAAAAAGTTATGAATCTACTGGTGACCGTGGGGCTCCGAGAGCCGTAGGGTTTAACCTACGGTGAGGGACTTCACGGAGATCGTGATGAACCCGAGAGCGGTGTCTTAAACAACCCTAAAATACCTTAATCACCGCTCTCAGGTGAGCGGTGTGAACTCAGTCTCGCATTTACTGTTTACTCACGTAGTTGCCAACCCTCATCAGTTACCTAGAAGCAACCACTAAATTAATGTAAAAAATAACTCTTTAAAGAACTTTGCAATTCAAAATTAACATCTAAAAATAAACATTCTCTTATTCAACAAAACTGTTGTAGGAAAAAATTATAAATGCCTCTACAAAGACGTCTGGTTTGAGAAGTAATGTCTGTTAGGGTTATTGAGAAGAAAATTGAAGATATATTAGCCATAATGAGAAAGCCTGAGCAGGTGAGGAATGTAGGTACCTTAGCTCACGTAGATCATGGTAAAACAACAACAACAGACTCATTACTCATGGGTGCTGGACTTCTTAGTCCAAAAGTTGCAGGTAAAGCTCTTGCTTTAGATTATGTAGAAATTGAACAGCTTAGACAGATGACAGTTAAGGCAGCTAATATTAGCCTATACTTCGAGTATGGTGGTAAACCATACATCATAAACCTAGTAGATACTCCTGGTCATGTAGATTTTACAGGACATGTAACTAGGTCGTTAAGAGTTATGGATGGAGCTTTAGTCGTTGTTGATGCTGTTGAAGGTGTAATGACACAGACTGAGACCGTTGTTCGTCAAGCAATGGAGGAACTTGTAAGACCTGTACTCTTCATTAACAAGATAGATAGATTAATTAAAGAACTTAGATTAAGTCCAAATGAGGTTCAACAGAGAATTTTAACCATAATTAAGGAGTTCAATAACCTTATTGAAATGTACGCACCACCTGAATTTAAGCAGAAGTGGAAAGTTGATCCAGCTAAGGGTCAAGTAGCACTTGGTTCAGCTCTTCATAAATGGGGAGTAACTATACCTATAGCTCAAAAAACTGGGCTCAAATTTAGCAACATTATTGATGCTTACGAGAAGGGTTACGTTGATGAACTTGCACAAGAATTTCCACTCTACAAGACTATCCTAAGCATGATTATTGAGCACACACCACCACCTCATGTAGCTCAAAAGTATAGAATTCCAAAGTTATGGAGAGGAGATCTCAATTCACCACTTGGTAAAGCTCTTCTCGAAGCTGATCCTGAAGGACCTATAGTTATTGCTATAAGTAAGATGACTAAAGATCCACATGCAGGACTTATAGCTACAGGTAGAGTCTTTAGTGGAACTATTCGTGAAGGTGATGAAGTATATCTAATAAGTGCTAAAGTAAGTAGAAAAGTCCTTCAAACATACCTATACATGGGTCCAAATAGAGTAGTTATTCCTGAAGTACCTGCAGGAAATATTGTTGCACTTCTAGGTGTAGAAGATGCTAGAGCTGGTGAAACCATAATATCACCATCAGTTAAAGATATTGCAGCACCTTTCGAGAGATTAAGATACATAACAGAGCCTGTAGTAACTATTGCTGTTGAGCCAAAGAATCCAAACGATCTTGCAAAACTTGTAGAAGCTATGAAGGAATTAGCTATTGAAGATCCAACACTCTCAGTAAAGATTGATCAAGAGACAGGACAGATACTGCTTAGTGGTGTAGGTACTCTACATTTAGAAATAGCTACATGGATGCTTAAGGAAAGAACTAAAATTGGTTTCCTCACATCACAGCCACTAGTAAGATTTAGAGAGACTGTTAGAGATAAATCACCAGTATTTGAAGGTAAATCACCAAATAAGCACAACAAGCTATACATAAGTGTGGAACCTCTAGATGAAGAGGCTATAAGGCTTATACAGATGGGTGAAGTTACAGATGATCAAGAACCTAGAGAGAGAGCTAAAATACTTAGAGAAAAGGCTGGATGGGATACAGATGAGGCTCGTGGTGTATGGGCTGTTGATGAGCAGTTTGTAAACGTCTTTATAGACAAGACTACAGGTGTACAGTACTTAAGAGAAGTTAGAGACTACATAGTTCAAGGCTTTAGATGGGCTGCATCTGCAGGACCACTTGCTCAAGAACCACTTAGAGGTGTCAAGGTGATTCTACATGATGCTATTGTTCACGAAGATCCAGCACATAGAGGTCCAGCACAAATAATGCCAGCAGTAAAGAATGCCATATTTGCTGGCTTACTATCAGCAAAACCAACACTATTAGAACCAATACTCTATATAGAGGCGAAAACAACCGAGGAAAATATTGGAGCAGTAATTAGTGTCATTACTAGACATAGAGGTAAGATTCTAGATATGTTACAGTCAGAATACATGACTGTGATTAAGGGTGAGATACCTGTAATTGAATCATTTAACTTGAGCGATGAGTTGAGAACAGCAACAGCAGGAAGAATCTTCTGGAGCATACAGTTCTCAAAATGGGCACCACTACCTGAAAGTATGCTTATTGACATGATAATGAAGATTAGAGAGAGAAAAGGCTTATCTAAAGAATTACCGAGACCTGAAGACTACGTACCACCTTATTAGAGTGTGAACTTTCTCTCAAGATCTTAATTGTCAATTCTTCTTTAGTTCTTAACTTCTTCACGATATCACTCTAGACTTATACCAGCCTATTAAAAGCACTATTAAACTAGTTATTGCAGCTAATATTCCAGGTATAGTGAAGAACATCTTTATTACAAATATTGAAATTGATTTCAAAACCACATACACTATAATGCCTAGAATGATAGCTACATCAATGTATACTCCCCTAACCTTACCGTATATTGAGAATAGAATTGAAGGTACAACATACATTAATGCTGCTGCAGATTCAACAGCAAGCTTAACTATAGGGCCATACCTAGTAAGAGCAAAATATATTATAGCTATGGTTATCATAATCACGATTAACTTAGCGATGAACAAGCTTCCTCTCTTTTTAAGAAAGTCAGTAAATATACAGGACGATAACGTTAAAAGTATAGAATCTAATGTTGATTTTGCAGCTGCAAGAATAGAAACTACGACAAGTGCGGCAAGCACTTCAGGAATGATAGTTAATAAGGTTGGTGTTACAAGATTAACATCAAGTTTAGGTAGCATTTCAGGACTAATTAGAGCTCTAGCTGAAAGTCCTATAAGAACCATAAGTACAGTATACACTAATCCAGCTATTGAGAATAGAATAACCATTCTTCTATAAGATACATAATCATACGTAGTGTACACTCTCTGAAGCACTTGAGGATTAGATAATGCAAAGAACATCCAGGGAACTATAAGTAATACAAACTTCTCGAAAGTCCAAAAATCATAACCTCCAGGTACTGTAAAGAGTTTAGGATGGGTATTCTGAACTTGACCAATATTGCCGACTAGGATACTTGTCAATACTGTTGCTGTTGTTAGGAATAGCACTCCTTGAAGCGTATCTGTAAATGCAACTCCACGAAATCCACTTACTAAGATGTATATAAGAACTACGATAGCCATAACCAACACTCCATAACTATACGGTACTCCATATCTTGACAGTATTAAGGCAGGACCAATTAGTTGTATGGACATGTATGGTATTAGAAAGATCATGTACGTTATCGGTATGACATATCTAGCTATCTTTACATCTCGAAGCTCATATATTAATTGTGTAGGTGAGATTAGGTTGTAGGTCTTACCTATCTGAAAAATCTTAACACCAACAGTTGATAATAGTGCTACTGTTCCTATAAGGTACATTAATTCAAATCCTAAAGTGCCAACACCGTAAAAGTATGACCAGCCAACAAGTCCTATAAGCATGAAAGCACTATAGGTTGTTGAGAAGTATGTGAAAAAACTTAACACAGTTCTTAAATGACGTTTAGCTGTAAAATAATCATCAATATCAGTAATTCTCCAATATCTTCTAACTAAATATCCAAGAATAAGTACTGAGAAGAAGTAGAGCAGAATGGCGAGTAGTGTAATCATGTTATCACCCTCTTCAAGACGTACAGTGAAACTAGTATGGCTATACAGGTCATAACTATCCAGAAGGTGAAGTTTCCAGAAAGTGAAGCTACACTCTTAAGAACAGTATACGGCACGACTATACATATAGTGATTATGAGTATGTAGATAGGTATTGCTATTCTTAAGACCACATCGAACACCTGTTCGACAGTTGGTAGTTGTCTTTAAAAACATTACTGTAATAATTTCGTGTGAATAGTTTAGGTGACAAGATTTTACAATACCTAATTGAAGAGAGAAGTGAATGTTCTATCTCAGAAATAGCTAGAAGACTAAATTATTCAAAAAGTTCAATTTCAGAAACTGTCTCCAAACTTGAAAGAGAAAGATATGTAGAGAAGATTCGTCGAGGTGGTAATGTGTTTGTTAAGCTTAGTGATAAGGTATTGAGAGTAGGCATTATTCGTGCAAGTGAGTACTTACTTGCAATGCCATTTCTTAAAGAGTTAGAGATTAAGGGATTTAAAGTATTTATAAGGTCTTTCAATAATGGTCTTCAACTCGCTAAAGCCTTACTTAGAGGTGAAGTAATTTTTGCATACCTACCAGTACCCACAGCATACCTAACTCATCTACTAAACTCACAAATTCAACCGTTAGGTTATGGTTTTGGTGGTGGAGCGTATGTGTTAAGATCAAGAGAAGTTAAAAGTAGAGGTATTGGAAGAGTAGTTACTACCAAGCTCTCAACAATGGAGTTATGCTTATCAGGCATCAAGGAACTTCAAGACCATGAGAGAGTGTACGCATCTTCAGGTGAAGAAATTTTAGCAATGTTAATTAATGGTGATGTTGAGTATGGTGTGGTTTGGGAACCCTACGCTACAATAGCGATACAACGTGGATGTAAAGTATATACATCCTGTAGTGAAGTTAATGTTAAGTTATGCTGCATACCTGTAGTTAACTTAGAGTTAGTAAGGCATGAAACGTTAAGTACATTACGTGAAGAATATGTGAAGGTTATGAGTGATCTTGACTTAAAAAGTATTGAAAGCATGTTAATTTCAAAATATTCAAACATTGTTGATCTTGATGTTAAACTTCTAGAAAAAACTCTTAACAAGTACTTTATACATTATGAACACGTTAACAAGTTCATACAAAGTATTATCGATAAACTTCTAAGTATGTATAGTCTCAAGTCAGGATTTACAGTAAGTTAATACCTTCACATCATCAATCATTGTGTGTGGATACTGCCCTTCACTATTCTTCTCGTACTTCTTAACCATATCCCAAACTGTCAGTAATGCTGTAAATGTTGTAAAGAGAGATTCACATAAGGGTCTATACCTATCCTTAACCTTAACTTTACTAACAACATTTACTCTATTCTCTCTCACAGTAATGTCTTGCTCAACGCTTGTAATCATTTTTACTCTTAAAGGTAATAATTCAGATATCCTTTTTGCATTAAGAAAACTTGCAGTCTTAGCTACAGTCAATACATCACCCTTCTCAACTTTTTTAAAGATAATCTTGTCTATAGTTTCCTCTTTAAGAACTATCGATCCTGTAGTGACTGCTTCATCACCATCCTCGTATTCCTCTAACTTAATTTTAGGTAGTTCCTTCTCTTCAACATTTCTAGTAAGAGGTGAGGTATTGATCATTGGTAGTTTAATTTTCTTTTTAACACGTATGTTACTTATCCTGGTGATTTCTACATTATTTAGTGTTAAGTAATGATGACAAGCGATTAAGCCTAATGATAAGCCAAAGAGTAAGTCCATCTCAATACCTGTCTTAGCAATAGTCCAACCTTTAACGTTAAGCTTAATGTAATTTTCATAACTTTTGATAAGTAAAACTACTTCACGTATAGGTACTGGATGAAGTAGTGGTATATATCTATATGCATTTCTTGTATACACGTTTCACGAAAGTTTAAGTTAAGTATTTAAGTAGTATTTGAATTTTGTCTTTAAGGTATGGTGAGAAGTAGGGATCCACTAATTATTGAGAAAGTTTTAGGATTGTTAAGCTATATATATGGAAATGCTATAATTGAACGTTTGAAGGGTATGGACATCGAGATTGACTACAATAAATTAACGGGTAGAATTAGACATGTATATATTAATGGTGAGTTAGCCTTTACGTCAAGAGCTAGCGATGGATATTTACTACCAACATCTGCAGGCATTAAGTATGTTGATAATGAAGTCATTATTAATGATGAGGCTGTTAAGTATGTATCTAAAGGTATGTCAGTAATTGTTAAGTCGGTACTTGATGTCAAGAACTCTGCACCAGGTTCTGAAGTCGTTATTAAAGACTCTAAAGGAACTCCTATAGCTCTTGGAAGACTCTTACTAAGTCTTGATGAGATTAAGTCTTTAAAGAGAGGTATTGCCGTTAAGGTTAGGAAAGTGTTAAAGTTTGAAAAGACCTGATTCACGTGTAACTATTTTCTCAATAAGTTTACGCATATCTCTACCCCAATAACCCTCAATGACAAGTCCAATACCAACACTACCTTTAGATAATATTATAGCCATGGCTGGCGTTCCTGATATTCCAAGCTCTTTACCAAAGCTCTTACACTCAAGAACTTTCTTTACAAGTTCTTCAGCTTTCCTCATAATCTCTTCATCAATTCCTAGATCAATCTTTCTAAATTCTCTAAATTGAATGTATACTTTTCTAATGAGATCTTTAAATAATTGTGGATTATCGTTAGATATGTATCTAATAGCTGCATGTAGTCTCTATATTCAGTATTTTTAACTCTTTGTTTATAGTAGAATTTAATACTATTTATGGAGAAGGATTTTTCACGTAGATATAGTATTTATAACTTGTGAGTATACCTGTGCATGAGCTCGTTAAGAGACCCCCCATAAAGATGAAACGTCACGAACCAGCAATAAATGCTGCTAAACTCATGGCTCATGAGGGTGTTGGTCTTGTAGTTCTCGTTGACCCTATAGATGATAGAAGAGTTGTAGGTGTTGTATCTGAAAGAGACATTATTAGAGCTATCGCTAAAGGAGCATCACTGCAAGAAGCTGCTGAGAAGATTGGAACGTTAAAGGTAGTGACGATATATGAGGATGAATCCATATCGAAGGCTGCGAGATTAATGTTACAGCAGGGAATTAGACATCTAGTAGTTCTTAATCGCGATAACAAGCTTACTGGAGTAGTATCTATTAGAGATCTCATTCAGGAGAGAAAAATTCTAAAACTTCTAGCTGAGGCACTGGACTTAAATTCTTAAAGAACTTAAGGTCTTCTCATTGATCCCTTAAAGTGAGGTTATGGTAAGTAAAACCAGCATCATATTCAGCTTGATGACTCTTCATCAGCAGCCCTCAGTGAAGGACGTGTTCATCATTTACTCATAATTACGTAAATTAAGTATATAAGTTTAGTTCTCATATAGATCCTTATGAGTGTTAAAGAGTTTAAAAGAATGTTAAGAGAAAGAATTTGGAATCTTCTAGTTGAGAAAGATTTAGCAGATTTCCCTAAACCACCTCACGGTAGAGTCCCCAACTTCAAAGGCTCAGATCTCGCTTGCGAGAAAGTTCTTGAACTCGATGAATTTAGGAAGGCTAATGTTGTTAAGATTAATCCTGATGCTCCACAACGTAGATGTAGAGAACTCGTTCTTGAATTCGGTAAAGTACTCATCATGCCAACACCAAGAATTAGGAACGGATTTCTACTACTTGATCCTGAAAGAATACCTAGAAGTGCTTACAAGGAAGCATCAACTATTAAGGGTGCTTATAGATGGGGTACTTCAGTAAAGCCTTGGAATTTACCTAAGATAGACCTTGTAATCATTGGCTCAGTTGTAGTTAATCTTGAAGGTGTGAGACTTGGTAAAGGTGAGGGTTTTGCAGAAATTGAATGGGGTATACTTTCAGAGCTTGGTAAAGTTAATGAAGAAACTCCTGTAGTGACCACAGTACATGATTTACAAGTAATTAATGAAGAAATACCTCAAGAAATTCATGACGTACCTGTAGACATTATTGTAACGCCTACAAGAATTATAAGAACTTTTAGAAAGAGACCTAAACCTAGAGGTATGTATTGGGAATTACTGAGTGCTGAGAAATTTCACTCCATACCCATACTTCAAGAACTTAAACAAAGATATTCAAAATAATGAGTAAAAGTTCTTCTACATACTCGTTATCATGATAAGTTAACAGGTACGAAGTGCATACTCACAACCTCATCTATGCATGTATGGTAACTTTCATCACAACTAAGATCATAAATAAGGTCATAGATTGGAGAGTAACAACCGAAGTAGAGTATTTAGGTCTGGATGTTACACAACATGGTGAAGAAGCATACTCATAGAGGTGAGAGGTATGAAGCTCATAATAGCCATAATTAGACAGGAAAGGTTTGAACAAGTTAAGAAAGCTCTTGAAGATGTTGGTGTAATACCTATGACTGTAACTACAGTTGTAGGTAGGGGTGAACAGAAGGGAATATCATTACAGTATAGAGGTAGAAGTTTCTCTGTAGACTTAATACCCAAAGTTAAAATTGAAATAGTGATAGAGGATGAGAGGGTAGAAAAGGTAATTGATACGATAATTAAACACGCATGGACTGGAAAACCAGGCGATGGGAAGATCTTTATACTACCTGTAGAGGATGTTATTAGAATAAGGACTGGTGAAAGAGGGGTAAAGGCAATATAGTAAAGGACTTTAAAAAATCCCTAACTTTCTCTCCATAATCTTAAGCATCATCAGCTAACCATCGGTCGATCATTAATCACCCAGCTTACCGCTACATCATCTTCACATAATCTTCACTTTCAGAAATTTTTACATCTTTCTTTATCAGCGTCAACATCACGTAATGGTAAATTAATTAGCTTGTGAAAAAACATACTCACTTTTCACTACATACTCTCCCTAGCTTTATGTAAATTACTGCAAGTACTCTCTCATCATAAACTTTACTGAAATTCATGGTAAAGTCTTTCCTCACCTTCTTTACACATATGTTTAAGAGATGATGTTGTCAGTTCTAAGCCCTTAATGCTTATTCAAATCGTCAGTAATGTACTAGAAATTCTTCAAGAAGTCACAATAATGATGCCTATGGTTGTACTTATTGTGTTTGTACTTCCAATTTAAGTAATGTTGTTAAGTCGTAATGTAATACTTATAATAGAGGTACGTAAACATATACTACATGACATTAAAAACAACACACATAGGTATTGCTGTGGGTATAGTGATTGTGGCTATAGTACTTGGCCTATACATATACTATCACTATTCCACACTATTAGAGATGAAATTACCTAAGAAAGTTGAAAACGTTACAGGTATTCCTGAATTGAAGGTATTATGGACTAGTCCTGAACTTATTCCAAAATCTTGGCTTATTGAACATGGCATTTATGATAAAGCTTGGTCCTGGCGAACCTTTGTTAGAGGACAAGTAACTATATCCCCTAATGGAAAGTTAATTGCTGTAACTACAAGAAAGGGTGAGATTTACGTATTTAATGATAATGGCAAAATTGTTAGAAAATTAACATTTACTTTAGGTGAAATCCCTTACAGAGTAGTATTTTCACCTAATGGTAAGTATTTAGTTATTGGATTAATATCAAGAGAAGGAAAATTATTGGTCTATGATGTTAATACTTGGAAACTTCTTTTTGAATATAAAGCATCAAATGATTTATTAGGATTATCAAACGCTAGTGAAGCAACTATAATTAAAGAGCCATGGTATGGTAATAGAATAATGTATGTTACATTTGATATGGAAGGTAGAATGTACATTTCAATTAGTCAACTAATTATAGATTCTAAGAAACAAAGACCAATATATAAGAAGATAAGTATTGATTTATTTGAAATATATCCAGAATTAAAGAAAAGATATCCAAATCTTACAAGATATGTTACTTCATATTGGACGTTGATGACAGTTTCGAAAATTATAGCTATCGATATGAGGACTTGGAAAATATTATGGAAATGGCCTAAAGATGATTATGCATATATATCAATACCTATTCTTGACGTTGATGATAATGGTAAGTACTTAGCACTAGGCACGTGGATGGGTTATTATTTGAAAGACCCAAAGAAATGGCATGGAGGTACCGTGTTCGTTCTTAATGCAAGTAATGGAGAATTACTGTATAGATGGGATATATTACCAAGAATACCAGTATTTAATCGTACAAGTATTTATAATGGCATTGACCTATCAAGTGATGGTAAGTACCTAGTTGTTGCTCCAAGCGATGGTAGAATATTCGTTATCGATAATGAAAGGTCTGCAAGATTACATAGGTCAGTATTTCTATGGAGCAGAACTTTTACAAATCCAATACTTGCAAATATTCTGTTAATACCTAAAAAGAAAGGTGGTGAATTTACTGTGAAGTCAACATATATCTACTCATACTCTGGTCTTGTAGGTATTGTTAAAGATAGAGTTATTACATATACGTCAGCAACATACTCAGCGTATTGGTCACCAAGGTATGTACGTAAACCACTTATACAACATCCAAATCAAACAAAACTATTCATTTTTGATTTGAAAACAGGAAAATTACTATTCATTGATAAATTTTTCGGCATACCGAGATATGGTAA
>NJDF01000004.1 GCA_002254895.1 Thermoprotei archaeon ex4572_64 | reverse complement strand
ACGTAATTTAATTATTTTAACTCTTTTAAGAATGTACTCGAGGAAGCTCTGTGAGAAAAGAATTTTTAAGAAACTAATTAAGCTATTAATGTACATGCATAATTACGATGTTGATTTAAAATATGAGCAATTATCACCAGCTGAATGGTTTAGAAGAAATAAGGAGATTGCAGGTTTTGCTAATCCTACAAGAGCAACATATCAAACAATTAGAGAACTTGTTGAAAATAGCTTAGATGCTACTGAAAGTTATGGCATACCACCAAACATTAAGGTAATTATCAACTACTACGATAAGTCTAGAAGTTGGTTAAGTATTCACGTTGAGGATAATGGTATTGGTATTCCAAATTATGAAATACCGAATGTGTTTGGTAAAATTTTCTACAGTAGTAAGTACAGAATTAGACAACATAGAGGAGTTTTTGGTCTAGGTGTGAAGATGGTTATCCTATATGCCCAATCGACAACAAATAAGCCAATAACTATAAGAAGTTCTATTCCTGGTAGCGATAAGATCTATGAGTATCAATTAATGATAGACACTGTCAAGAATGAGCCATTAATCATAAAGTATAGAGAAGTTGAGAATAAGTATAAATGGCATGGAACTTACGTTAACGTGATTATTGAGGGAGACTGGAGTAAAGCTAAGAGAAGAGTTGAAGAGTACATCAGGAGAACAGCCATGATAGCACCTTATGCTGAAATCTTCATTAAAGGTCCAGAACTTAGTCTATATGTACCTAGAGTAACTACAAAATTACCTACCCCTTCAAGAGAAGGTTTACCTCATCCTAAAAGTGTTGATGTGGAGTTGATTAAACATTTAATATATAGAAATCCTGAAATGTCTTTGAAAGAACTTCTTGTAGAGTATTTTGATGGTGTTGGTGAGAGTATTGCTGAAGCTTTTCTATCTTGGACTGGACTTAATGGTGATGAGAAAGTATCTAAACTCACAGATGACGAGATAACTTTACTTGTAAGTAAGATGAGAGAGTATAATGGTTGGAGAAGACCTAGAGCTGACTGGCTCTCACCAGTAACTGAAGAGCTTCTAATTGAAGGTGTTAAGAGAATTCTTGAACCTGAAGTAACATTTGCAACTACTAGAAAACCAAGCTCTTACTCTGGTCATCCCTTCATAGTGGAGGTTGCACTTGCATGGGGTGGTAAACTTCAACTAAGTGATAAACCCATAATTTACAGATTTGCAAATAAGGTACCCCTTATCTATGATGAGGGTTCTGACGTTGTTAGAAAAGTCATTGATGAAATTGATTGGAGTAATTACAAGATAAGGTTTCCAGCACCAATAGCACTAATTGTGCATATATGTTCAACAAAAATACCATATGCAAGCACTGGTAAAGAAGCTATTGCTGATGTTCCTGAAATTGAAGAAGAGATAAAACTTGGAGTTAGAGAAGTTGCTAGAAAATTGAAAACTTATTTAAGTAAGAAGGAGAAAGAAGAAGAAATAATCACTAAATACATAACTTTCAACATGTATGCATAAGCTATTAGACAAGACGTTTACCCCACTATTAGAGATCTATATTACAACGGTAAGCATACCATCTTTTTCGAACATATTGGTAAGAGGGTAAAAGAAAATACTTGGGATGATCAAGATGAGTCAAATGCCGTTATTGAAGATATTGAAGTAGGTACTGGACTTCTAAGAGAAGAAATGGGACTTTCAGCTGACGTTAAGGGTAAGATTGTTGGTCCTATAATTGTTCGTTCTAAAGGTTTTGAAATCGATGCTACAAGGCTTGGAGAGACAGCACTAAGCTTACCACCAAATCCTGATGATTTAGAGATAGTTAAGGTAGAGGCAAGTTATGTACTTGTTGTAGAGAAGGATGCCATTTTTCAAAGACTTAATCGTGAAGGTTATTGGAAACGTGAAAACTGTATTTTAGTTACCGCTAAGGGAATGCCAGATAGAGCTACTAGGAGATTTATTAGAAGACTTAATGAAGAATTTAAGCTACCCATTTACGTACTTACAGACTCAGATCCCTATGGATGGTACATATATAGCGTCTATAGAAGTGGCTCTATCAAGCTTAGTTATGAAAGTGAAAGACTAGCAACACCTGAAGCTAAGTTCATAGGTCTTGCAACTTCAGATATAATTAACTACAAGATTAGTGATGAGTATGTGATTGCAGCAACTGAAAGAGATTTAAAGAGAGCACAAGAGCTTCTCAGATATCCATGGTTTCAGAGTGAATCTTGGAAAAAAGAAATTCAACTCTTCTTAAAAATGAAGAAGAAAGTTGAAATTGAAGCACTATCTACACATGGATTGAAATTTCTACATGACTATCTAATAGACAAGATACGTAATAAGAAGTGGGTTGAGTAATGTTAAAAATAGTTCAACTAAATGCCTTAAATAGATGATTCTGAGAAAGAATAGTCAAGAAGTTAAAGAGATAGTAAGTAGATCTCTAAATCTTGAAGAATACATACCTAAAGTTAGAGAAATTATTGAAAATGTACGTAGATGTGGAGATAAGGCATTGATAGAGTATACAAGAATCTTCGATAAAGTTGAAATTGATAGTGTAGAGTTGAAATTCAGCATCATTAAGAAGCTCTCATCTCAAGTAAGTAGTGATTTTAAAATGAGTGTAGGTAAAGTTGTGGACTCAATCTTCACATTCTATGAATGTTTTGAATTTAAAAATATTGAGACTACATTTAGAAATGTTAAGAGAATAGTTAAGTGGACACCTATAAGTAAAGTTGGAATTTATGTTCCTAAAAATTACGTATCTACAGCTCTAATGACAATAATACCTGCAAAGATAGCTAAAGTTAAGAGTATCAGTATAGCTACACCACCTCTAAGTAATGGACTTATAAGTCCTGAAATGGCATACATTCTCGACTATCTAAACGTAGATGTCGTGTATAGAGTTGGTGGTGCTCAAGCAATAGCAGCTCTAGCCTACGGCACAGAGACTGTGCAAAAGGTTGACAAGATTGTTGGTCCTGGAAATATCTACGTACAGACAGCAAAACTTCTAGTATCAACACAGGTAGGTATTGATGGTTTTGAAGGACCAACAGAGATAGTCATGTATATAGATGATCCTGATAAAATTGAAAGTGCAGTTCTCGATCTTTTAGCACAACTTGAGCATGGAATTTCAAGTATTGGTGTAGTAATATCGATGAGAGAGGAGTTATTGAGAACATTTCTTAAAAAATTAAGTAGTACTTACAGTAATGACTTGGGCAAGTACTATCTCATACACGTTAATGATGTTAATGAAGCTGTAGAGTTAATTAATGACTTAGCTCCTGAACATTTAGTAGTGTACAGTAATGATGCTTGGAGAATAGCCAGCAGAGTTGAGAATGTTGGAGTAGTCTCTATAAATACTCCATCACCATTTCTTGACTATGCTGCAGGTATTAGTCATGTACTTCCAACGAAGTCTCCATTATGCTTGCAGAAATCGAGAAATTTAAATACCATAGAGAAAGTTTAAGAAACATTACCTAGAACTTTTCAAACTCATGTGTAACTTCCTATACAGGCTTGAAGAGATCATTGAGGATAGAATCAGAAGTAAGGATCCAAGTAGCTATACATACAGACTTTACCAAGAAGGTTTAGAGAAGATCTGTAAAAAAATTGGTGAGGAAGCTTTTGAAGTAGTTCTTGCAGCTTTAACTAATAATAGAGATCAAGTAATTTATGAAGTAGCAGACTTAACATACCATGTACTTGTATTACTTAAAGTACTTAATCTAAATTTTAAGCAAGTATGCATAGAGTTAGAAAGAAGACACTTAGAGAGAGCTAGATAATAGTGATGATGACTGCTAACTAGGAGCGTATTGATTTCTGCATATTGGTTCTGAGATCTCTTCACTTAACATCTTCTTATAAGAGCTTAAACCTAAAGTAACTGCAGATTACAATTCAAACAGTAAAGACTAAGTATGCGAGACTACTAAGCATTATAACGCTATCACTAGTCGTTACGTGTCTTGCAATGTCATGCGTAATTAAGGCTCAAGAGGTTGGTGCTGCTGAAGCTTTCGAGATTGCAGGTAAGAGAATTGGTGCAGGTTTAGCTTTTGGACTTGCAGCTGCTGGTGCAGGTATTGGTATTGGTCTTGCAGGTGCGGCAGCTGTTGGTGGCATGATTGAGAGAAGAGAACTCTTCGCTATGTATCTACTATTTATTGCACTAGCAGAAGCTATCGCAATCTACGGCTTCGCTATGGCATTCATCTTAATGGCTTAAAACGTTGAACTTTTTAAAATAAAAATTCTTTGAATTAAAGCTTTTGAAAAATTTTCCTCACAAAACGACAGATAAGTACTTTCTAATTAAGTCTTTAGGAATGCCTTCAATAAAGGCATTAGTTATAGATACTATTAGGTCACTCTCAAGATCTTTTAGATGACTGATAGCTAAGGCAGCGCCTGGTGCAAACTCGCCATATCTTGCTAGAATTTCTGAAGCTATTTTTGAGAATGCTTTGAAGTTAATTAATGATAAGTACTGAACCGCATTTTCAATTTCACTAACTCTAGCTACTGACATTAATGTCGATACAACAGGGTCTGTAGATAATTCATCAAAGATTCTAGTTAGTGTTTCTGCGTAAAGTCTTGTGAAGTTTGTGCCAATATATCCAACCTTAATTACAAACTCATTAACTAGCTCTAAAGGTAAATTCCACAACTTACCTCTTAATAGAATGTTGAGATTGTAGTAGTTTATCATACATCTAATTACGTGAAGAATACTTACATCACGACCATAGATTCCCATTATGGTATTGTATAGACGTTCTAGGTAAGCTCTATCTAGTAATGTATCGATAGCACATAGTGTGAGTTCTGGTTTTAACTTAATTAGCTTCATTATATGCTCAAAGAACTCTGCTGCTGGATGTGCGAGTTCTTTAAGTTTTGCACCTAGATCTTCAAGATCGCGAGCACCAAGTATGTATGCTAGTACATGTCTTCTACCTAGAACTTCCTCAACATATACATTAACTAGCTTCTCTATATCTCTTCTATCCTTACCTTCATGTAATCCTTTAGCTATAGTCTTGACGTTATCTACCTCAAACTTCAGTAGATATGTTATTAGTGTTGTTCTAGTAGCTATGGGACACATTAGAGCTAAATCAACAATATCCTTAATGACTGCTGTCTTAACTTCTCTCATAAATTCACTTGAAGTGAATTCTTTACCAAACTTCTCAACGACAGCTCTATAGCTAGTATCTCTAAGTATATTCACAACATCATCAAGACTTTCAGCATATATTAATGCTGAAAGTTTTTCTCTACCAAGTAGTTTAGCTTTAACACCTCTCGTTCTTGGACCTAAAGGTGTGAAGAATAGTAAGTAATTGCTATGTATACCGCCAGTACTACTCATGAAGGTATTGAGAAAAGTTCAAGTTTATATGTTTAACTAAAGACTAAATATTTTGATGCATAGTAACTGTTAAAAACTGTAAGTACTTAGAAAAATCGTGCCTCTTGAGAAGATTATTGAATATAGAGTAGCACTACCTGTAAGACAAGCACTCGACTTAATAGCTAAAGTTGGTGAACTAGGTCTAGCCATGCTTTCACCTAGACCTCCAGAAATACCTGCACCCCACCTTCCCAGTGATGTATATGATGAGATTAGGAGAGTTGATGAGATTGTTAGAGACTTATCTAAAGTTGTAACAGCATACAGTATTCCTCATCCTGAAAAGACAATACACTTATCATTTAGTAGCTTCAACGAGATGGTGAAGTATGTCATTGATGAAGGTACAGAATTACTGCAAAGAATTACCCAATACACTACAAGTCTTGAAAGTTTAAAGACAGAATACTCTAGCTTAAGCAGGTATTTAGAGATCGTTAAGAGAGTAGGTATGGTAGTTATTCCTGAAGAGTTTAGACATCTAAAGATAGACATCGTAACATTAGAACCAGGCGAAGTTTCTGAGTTTGAGAAAGCTATTAGGTTAGCTAAAGGTGAGGTCATGATATTTAATGGTGCACAACCTATCGCTATAGTGGTATATCCATACTGGACTAGTGAAAATATACAGTCAGTGTATAGAGTATTTAATAAACAACCAACAGCTATACCTAGAGAATACGCTTCAAGAGAAGTCATTGAAAGTAAAGTTAAGGAGCTTGAAGAGAAGATTGAAACCTTAACGAGAGAGTTGTCAGATTTTCTACACAAAGTACGTGATCGTATATATTCAGTGATTGAGGTAGGAACCTCCATATCGAACATATCTAGACAATTAATCGATAAGGCAGTACCTGAAGGTAAGGAAATTCAAGTAAAGTTAAGCGATTTGAAGAAAAGTCTTGAAGAGGCTAAGAGAACGTACGAGAACATCAAGTTAATTAGTCAAGTACTTAACTACCTAAATTCTAAGAACATACCATCACTAGAATTTGTAGGTATTAACTATAAGGTACTTGCAGTTACTGGACAGTTAAACATGGAATATTTAGCTAAGCTAACCACACATATAGAAAGCATTAACGATGTAAAGCTTGTAATCATTATAAACCCACCAGCAGACTTAAAGATTGAGGAAATTTCAAGAGATGGTAAGGTAGTTGAGATAGCTAGAGAGTATTTAAAGGATATCAAAACATCATGTAGTCTCATAGATAAGGAGTTAAAGAGTGTAGAGAGTAGAGTGCATGAACTTCAGACAGAACTTGAAGCTTTCATTAAGGTATTTAATGAAGTATCTATCTATGGTGTTGAGAATGTTGAGAAGGCAGGACCAGACACTGTGACTATAAGTGTATTAGTGAGAACTAAAGATACTAAGTTATTTGAGAATGCTCTTGCAAACATGTTAACAAGACTTGCAGTACATGCTGAAGTTAGAAAATTCAGTAAGTACATGTATGTTCCTGAGATACCTAAGGAAAAGACACCAACACTAGAAACTTATCCAAAACTTATTGATGTCTTTAAGAAGGTAGTTTACTGGTACGGTATTCCTAAGTTTGGAGAAATATCATCAACACCCATAACTTTCATACTCTTCCCCATCTTTTATGGATGGATGTTTCCTGATGCAGGACATGGAATATTGATCTTCCTACTTGGCTTACTATTAGCTAAATGGGTGTATAAAGGTCCTAACCGCATCTTAAGATCAATCTTTGATGGTAAGAGATTTGCAGAGTGGGGTTACATCTTTATGCAGTGTGGTATTTGGTCTATAATCTTCACCTTCATAGAGTCTGGTGACATATTTGGAATACCCATAGCGACATTAGCTAAAGGTGAAGTATCACTATACCATCTAATACATCCATTAGAGGGTGGAGGATTTGTAATGGCTATGAAGGGTATCATGTCAACACTTGCATGGTCATTAGTTGCAGGTATTGCACTTCTAGCAATCTGTCTTATCTTCAAGATAATAAATGACGTTAGATTTGGAGCTAAGAATGAGGCTATCTTCTTTGGACTACCGTATCTGATAGGCTTTATTGGCTTCTCCTTCACAATGATATGTGCAGGATTAATACCGCTAAGAATACTTACAGATCAAATAATTCACATAGCTCATGAAGAGCATGTACCACTTATTCCAACAGATTACGCGCTTAAAGCCATAGCTAGCTGGATTGTTAACGCTGGTCCACTAGTACCATTACCTGGAACAGTACTAGGTGCTCCCTTAAAGACTGCAGGACTATGGATCACTTTAACAATAATATCACTAATATGGATTATTGTGTGTGGTTTCTATGCTAAAGCGAAACATCTACATCTTGAAGAACCTGTAAGTGTTTATGCAATTGAAGGTATGGAAACGTACGCTGTGTGGGGTTTAGCAAATGTAATATCGTTTATGAGACTCGGAATCATAGCTATCGTTCATGCAGTACTTACAGCTCTAGTCGTGTGGGGAACAATGTGCCTAATGGGTAATCCTATGGCATTTCTTGTAAGCCTACTACCAGGAGGTATTATTGGTTATCTAATCTTTAAGGGTGCTTTTGGTAAAGGATTTGGATCAGGATTCTTAGCACTCTGCATTGCAGGTGCAGTATTGAGTTTCGTATATCCAGACTTCTCAGTCTTCGTATGTGCACTTCTTGGAAATATATGTGTTGTAATCTTTGAAGGACTTGTAGCTTTCATTCAGAGCCTAAGATTGCACTTCTATGAAATGTTTACAAAGTACTTTAGAGCTGGAGGTACACTATTCATACCGTTCAAGATAGGTTCACCATTAATAGCAATATCCATTACCTAAATGCGTATTATTAAATTGAAAATTTTTTCAAAAAGATTTAAATACTTTGCGGAAATCCTTTCTCAAAGAATTTTAATAATCTCCTTCTAGATTTCTTTAAGCTTGAAATCCATCTTCTCATTAATTGATAATACTGTAGTAGTTCTTTAATATCTCTAGGACTAGTTCCCGAACCTTTAGCAATTCTTCTAATTCTTGAAGCATTAAGAATATCTGGATTTAGAAGTTCTTCACGAGTCATAGAGTTGAGAATGACGTACCATCTCCTCATCCTTTCCTGAGTAAGTTGAGCTTGCTCTTCATCAATATTCTTAAGAATTACGTTAGGAAACATGCTTGTGGGTAATAATTGCAGTAATTTACTTAGAGGTCCAAGTTTAAGTATAGATTCAATCTGTTTCTTAACTGTTAGTAGTGTGAACTTACCTTCCTCAATATCTTTTTCAATCTCTTTAACAAGCTTCTCCTCCTCTTCAATACTTCTAATCTTCTCAACAAGAGTCTCTAGATCACCCATACCTAAAAGTCTTGATACAAATCTTCTAGGATTAAATAGTTCTATCTCATCAACATCTTCACCAATACCTATAAACTTAATCTTAGCACCAGTCTTAATTACTGACATTAAAGCTCCACCACCACGTGCAGTACTATCCATTTTTGTGATAAATATGCTGTGAATAGGTACATACTTCATGAAGGCTTCAGCCTGTGTAGCTGCTTGTTTACCTGAAGTAGCGTCGATTACGAGCATAACCTCATCAGGTTGTGCTAGCTCGTAGAGTCTCTTAACTTCACTCATTAAATCTTCCTCACTCTTATGTCTACCTGCAGTATCTATGATTATTAAGTCGGCTCTACTTTTCAGCATGTATTCTAAACCTTTTACTAAAATCTCATCGCTACTCATCTTAACTTTGAGATCTCCATAGAAGAGAGCTCCAACTCTATCTGCAAGTTGTTTTAGTTGATCTTGAGCTCCTGGCCTATGAGTATCTGTCTCTATTAGGCCTACTCTAAACTTCTTTCTTAAATATAGTTTAGCTATTTTAGCTGCGCTAGTAGTCTTTCCACAACCTTCAACACCTATAAGCATTAATTTGTAAGGTCTTTTAGGAAGTTCAATTTTTAACTCATAATCACCTCCAAGAGCATTGATAAGTTCCTGATAGAGAAGATATATTAAGTAATCTTTAATCGATATACCTTCAGGTGGTTTAGTATTCTTGAACTTCTCCTCAATAGTTTTAGTTATTGTGTATATAGTTTGTACACTAACATCAGCTTTTAGAAGAATTTTCTGCAACTCTTTTAATAACTCTCTAAGTGTTTCTTCATCAATGTATTTAAGACCTTTAATTCTACTTATCAACTTAGTGAATGATTCTACAAGTATCTTCATACTTCTAATTAATTTTTGATTAGGGGTATTTAATACTGATGGTAATAGTATTGATATTGCTGGTATGGATAGTAGTACTGATATTCTGGATATTGTTGTTCATAAATATCTGCTCCCTGCTTTAATTTCTTTACAAAATTCTCAAGCTTATCAATTATGACAATACCTCGCTGTGTCTGTATGTCAAAGACTAGCTTTACAGGTCTTATAGGTGTCCACCTCATTTTTCTAATAAACATTATTCTGAAGATTTTTCCCTCAATTTCAGTTAATGACAGAGTAACAACGCCACCTGCAAGATATTCTTCAACACCAAATCTACTAATCTTTTCCTCACCTGTAGGTATTTCTGAAGTTATGATTGTAGTTACCTCTTTCAATCTTTTAAGTTGGAAGATTAGTTCTCTCATGTACTCTCTTACCCATAGTATATCTTGATGACTCGTTATGAGAAGTGGTGCTATGGGGTCAATGACTAGTCTTCTAACATTATACTTCTTAACATTCTCAATAATTAGTTTAGCTAAGTCTCTAGGATCAATTATGACTTTCTCCTCTCTTGAATATATTCTGAAGTGTGTTCTAAAGTCTGTCAATACTAATCTACCACTTGATTCATAAGTATCTAAGTCCCAACCAACAGCTTCTTTAACACCTTTCTTAACGTCTTCTGATGGTTCATCAACAGTTATGTACATTCCTATCTCATCACGGTCAGCACCAGCTTTTAGAAACTGTATGGCGAAGATAGTCTTACCCATACCTGCTTCACCAGCAATTAAATATACTTCACCTCTTCTGAAACCACCATGTAATAGATGGTCTAGATAGTCAATACCTGTACATGCTCTTCCACTATAGTCATAGTATTGATAGTAGTACTGATATTGCATCACATCCTGTGTTGGATGATAATACATGGACTCTGTGTAGTTTAGTGTAGGATTGTATGTATATTGGTTGTATTGATATGTGTAGTCCTGACTTTGACTTTTCTTTCTCTTAAAAATTGAACCAGTATTAAACATTCAAACCTCAGTAACGTGTCTTTAACCCCCTTTATATTTATTCTGTCTAAATTAGTTATGTTGGTTCAACTCTAATATCGACATTGTACTTTCTCTTAATGGTTTCAAGTTTAGGTAGTCCTCTAGAGATGATGACTCCCATATAGTTTTCAGGTATCTTAATTATTATTAATCCTTCACCTCTACTTTCAACTTTAATTTCACTTGGTGGTACGTACTTCTTTAGAGTTCTAATTATCTTTAAGAATATCTTTCTATCAATAAAACCTCTAACGATAGTTTTTCTCAACGGTACTACAAAGGTCTCTTCACCAAATACGTAAATTTCATATTCTGGCTCTTCAGTTATGAAGTCTTTAACAACAACTACTGGTCTTGCTAAATCTTCCTCTCTAAGACCTTCAGGTACTTTAACGGTCATCTCTAGTGAGTATACTTTACTTACCTCACCATCTTTCATAAAGATGACGGTATCTATTATTGAAGGTAGCATGCCAATCTCAACACGACCTATGAAGCGCTGTACTGCATCTATAGGTGTTGTTGCATGAATAACACCAACCATACCAATACCTGCAAGTCTAAGATCTACATAGAGTTGAAAATCAGCAGTATCACGCATTTCGTCAAAAATCGTGTAGTCTGGTCTTGATAGTAATAGAATGTCATGTATTTCTTCAGATGTTGCGTATGATTTTGAAAGTTGTGTAATTTCTGAAGGTAAGACCATATCTCTAGGAGACTCTATAGTCTTTACAATTCTATTCCTACTCATGAAGTGTTCTGCAAGTGCTTGAGCAAAAGTTGTCTTGCCAGCACCTGGTGGTCCTGCAATTAGTATTCCTTCAGCATAACCATCAAGTCGAGATAGCACTTTTGGATGAATACTATAATCTTCAAGTCTCTTCTTGATTAGTGGCTTAGTAGCTGTTATTTCAATACCATTAGAGACTGGTGGTAATGTAATTACAATTCTATAACCACCATATTGAATAATTATGGAGTGTTCTCTCTTAATCTCAATAACACCTCTCTCTCCTCTTAGAGCAACTGAAAGTAATTCTCTAACAATTTTCTCCAAATACTCTCTACTTAATCTATCATAACTAACAGGTACAAGTCTCCAATCTCCTGGCTTACCCTTCTTAGCGTATGGAATAGATCCCTCCTTTAGATGTATAGACATAGTTTCCTCATCAAAGAATTTTTCAATTTCAAGTCTATCCCTAGACTTACCTAGAAAGAGACATCTAACCTTTAAGGCACTACAAGTTTCGTATGTAATTTCATCACTGGTAATTAAG
>NJDF01000073.1 GCA_002254895.1 Thermoprotei archaeon ex4572_64 | reverse complement strand
CGAGTTACTATACTTATTTGATGGTAAGAAATTCGCATTTGGTAACTACTTTGAGAACTTAACGATAAGTAAAGTCAATGAGAGGTACTTCTTGAAGACACTAATTGGTGGTGAGAAGTACAGTATTGATAAGCATGGATTTAAGGGTGTTGTAGTTAAAGCCATGACTTACCACATGATGAGTATTGAGAAGATAGATAATTTATGGAAGTTACAGTACGTTGTTGATATATAGTGATAAGTGTGGTAGGTAAGTGAATTGAGATTTCTCAAAATACACCACTCACGTAAGTGTAGCAATGAGGTTGAGAAGACAACTTAATACTTATAATTACTAGCTTTAACAAGTATTTTCATGAATTACATTAAAAGAATAATTCCCTGCCTTGATGTTGATAAGGATAAAGTTGTTAAGGGTGTTATGTTTAGAAATTTGAGAGTTGTTGGTGATCCTGTAGAACTTGCTTCTAGATATGAAGAGGAGGGAGCTGATGAGCTTGTAATACTTGACGTTACTGCAAGTATTGAGGATAGAAATACATTTATAGAGACTGTTAGAAATGTCGCATCTGTCATAAATATTCCCTTAACGGTAGGTGGTGGTATTAAGAGTCTAGAAGATGCTTCAAGAATACTCAGTGCAGGTGCTGATAAGGTAAGCATAAATACAGGTGCCGTAAAGAGACCAGAACTAGTAGCAGAGATTGCTAGAGAATATGGTTCACAAGCAACAGTTGTAGCTATCGATGCTAAGTGGAGAAATGGCTGGTGGGAAGTGTTTATAAAATCTGCAAAAGAACCTACAGGACTTAATGCAATAGATTGGGCTAAGAGAGTCGTAGAACTAGGTGCTGGTGAACTTTTAGTAACAAGTATTGATGCAGATGGTACAAAGCAAGGTTATGATTTAAGACTATATGAGGAACTTGCTAGAAACGTTAATGTACCTATAATAGCTTCAGGAGGTGCAGGACGTATGGAGCACTTCTATGAAGTGTTAAAAATAGTTGATGCAGCATTAGCTGCAAGTCTATTTCACTTTAAGATAATATCCATACCTGAATTAAAGAAGTACTTAGCAGAGAGAGGAATACCTGTAAGACAGGTATAGCTAGGTCTCTCTCATTCTCTCCTCAATACCCTTCATAACTCTTTTAGGAGTATTCAACTTCTTAATAATCTCTCTAGCCTCTCTACCACTCCTAACCTTCTTAAATATAGAGACTTCCTCAATTCTCACAACATAACCACAGTAAGGGCATGAATGAGATTTTGAACCTGACTTCATAGCTGAATACTTTCCACATCTAGGACAAGAAACAATAAGATACTCCATACTCTTCAATAGGAAATTCTAAATAAGAATTTAAAAATCCATACTAAACTAGTTATATTGAGTGATTAGTAGAGAGGAAATTTTAGAAGGATTGAGTAATGCATGTAGTGAATTAAGATCAAAACTTCAAGATAAATTTATAGCATTAATTCTTTTTGGTAGCTATGCTAGAAATGAATATGGTGAGAAAAGCGATGTTGATGTACTTACTATAACTAAGAATTTAAACCATAATCTCGATACAAGATACGTAATTTATGACACTATCTATAGATATGTGAAGAGAGATGTAACCTTAATCAGTATTGATTATGAGTATTTTAATAAGGATGTAATTGAATTAACATCACTCTTAATGAACATAATTTATGAAGGAATAATTGTGTGTTGTTATGATGATAAAGTAGTTGAAATTATTAACAAGATTAAGAAGTACATTATTGATGTAGGTTTTGAAAGATATAAAATCGATAAATACTATGGTTGGAAGTTGAGTAATGATAAATCAGTAATTGAATTATTGAAATGATAATTTATAATCCAAAAAGAGAAATTGAGTACAGATATAAACTAGCAGTACAGTATCTCAATGATGCTGAAAATGCATACAGTAGACGTGATTGGAGAAGCTGTGTAGCATCAGCACAAATGGCTGTTGAGAATGCTGCAAAAACATTAATCGCTATACATAGAGTACCAAGTTGGAGTCACGATCCATCAAGAGAATTGATAGAATTGATAGATAAATTTCCTAAAGAATTTGAAGAAAAAATTCAAGAACTTGCAAACTACGCACACATACTAGCTCCTGAACATGCAAGAACAAGCTATGGCGATCCTACTCTAGGCTTAACACCATGGGAACTCTATGATGAAGAATATGCAAGAAAATGTCTAGAAATAGCTAGAAAAGCCGTAGAAATTATGAAAAGAGTTATTGAAGTTGTGTTGAAGAAATGATTGAAGACACAGAAATTTCTGGGGAAAAGTGTATAAAACCTTGCAGAAAAATTAATCATAATGAGTAGCGAGAAAGTTTGTCATTAATCATAATGAGTAGCGAGAAAGTTTGTCCAAGATGTGGACAACCATACTCATACATTGAAAAACAACGTAAAGGAGATAGAGAATACTACGTGGCAGTTCATTATTTAGGTTATGAGAGGACAAGTAATGGAAAAATTAAAAAGAAAGTGAGAAAGTGCTATCTAGGATCAATAAATTATGAGTACGTAACAAGACCACACAGCTTCACACTACACGGTTATTTAGTACTTGATAGAGAATTGAAGTATCTTGAAAAGATAGTTCAAGAAATTGAAGAACTAAGAAGAAATCAGGAAAAGATGATAGAAAGATTAGACAAGATTGTAAACCTACTAGAACATTCCCATAAAAATTTCATGGAGAAGAGAAGATAAGGATAGTATAAAGTTTTTAGGAAAAATATTCCCAATTACTCCTCAACACTATCTAGCAATAGTAGTTTGCTGCGCCAAAGCAGCATGTACAATTCTTCTCCTATAATTCCTATCATTCCTCCTTCTAGGATGAAGATTCCTCCTAGGCCTAGGAGGAATCTTAGGAGTCTGACTCCTTACCTTTCCCGCCTTAGTTAGAGATCCATGCGATCCTATGTTACATCACCTGCTAGTTTAATGTGTGAGGGAGTATTTAAACCAGACTTTACACATGACTAAGTCGTAATTATGAGTAAAGAACTTCTGTGAAATTGAGTTACTATTGAGAATCTATGGAATGGCTTTAACTAAAGCTTTCTTGATGAGTTCTCTATGCTCTCCTCTACATATCAATACTTTTCTACTTCCCTTCTTACGTCTTGTACTAATTCCTATATGATTTAATTCTTCTGCTAACATACTTGCTACTCCACTATTTTCAAGCTCAAATTCAACACATTCTGACTGATATCTATAGCCTGAACCATTAACTCCTGCTTCAATCCTCACATTCCATTTAAACTTGTACTTACTTAATATACTCGTAATCTCTTGTATTTTAGGTAATTTATTACTTTCTATTAAGTATTCTAGACCTATCTGTTTTAGAATTCTCTTAGTTTCTTCAACTGGAATATAGAGTTCATAATTATTACTACCTGATTTATGTATTGATGAATTTACTCCATTTTCTTCTAGTACTTTCTTAATTTCAATTAATCTATCTATACTAGTACTTGATCTACATAGTACGTATCCTCGACCTACTTCACGTTTTTTAAGAGTGAGTCTTATACCATACAACTCTATCTCGGTATTCTTCTTCATGCTTATACATGGATTGACATGACTATGAACGTTTATTAATTTTCTAAGTTTTCTTGGATAAAGAATTTTAGGTATTCTTTTTGCATAAGAGATAATATCTTCAATCACATACTTCTTAGCAGGACATACTATATACTTTATTTGACTTAAACCTGAACCACTAAATACCCTATGGACATTGTATAGTTTTGATAAGTAATTATTTATGTAATTTAATACATAATCATGAATAGACATAGCGATACCAATGTCAAGACTTTTATCATGAGGACACACACCATCACCAAAATACCATGTAATTACTGATAATCTATTAAGAAAACCTTTATGACAATAATAAACTATACGTGCTTCTTTTCTTAATTTCCTACCCTCATTACTGTTCCACAACTTTAATGTTTTGTTTAATAAATCTTTTAATTTCTCATCGCTAATTTCATTAGTTAGATGTTTTATTTGGAAATAAAGCAAATTTACATTTAAGAGTATTTACATTAAGATAATTTGCAATAGTTAAAATGATGCTCATTAATAATTCAACTTCACTACTATCAACAAATACGCCAAGATGAGTTAAAGTAACGTCTGATATGAGAAATCCAGTAGTTAAGTATAATGCTTCTTCACAATTAAATACTTTAGGTACGTTTATCTTCAAAGTTATGTAAGAGCTGCTTAGTCTATATACTTTAGTTCCTCCTTTAGTAATAACATACTCATGAATATACTCCTTTGGTAAGGTATCTAATATGATGTTCCACTTATCTTCAATTACTGTCTTTATCCAGTTTAGTATTGTATGTGCTTGCTCTATTGTTAATGTCTTATTCTTTACTTTACTTACTACTTCTTCTATTTTTGGTATTGTCTTTAGTATCATCTTCTTATAATTTTTTGTAAATTGTTTTTTAAGGAACTTCATTCTGTTTCTAAAAATCAGTACCCGCTAAGGTTGCTCATCTATCACTAAAGCCATCGGTCATCACTTAATGTATAGCTGTTGTGAGAGTTTTAAATATTGTTCCTCTCGTGGTTAGAGATTTGAGAGTATGATTATTCCTTTTCCTAACTTTATCCTTGTTAGTGAATTTTTAAATCCTTGACGTGGATAGAGAATTTGAATACCTAGTTCTTAAGAGTACATCACCAGTTAAGACTTCACCTATGAGTGAATTGACTATGATGTTCACAATTACCTCTCTACTAACGCAAACTACCTTAACGACTACTGCTTACAGTATGATGTAGCTTTATACAGTACCACCACCTATTTCAAGAGATAAGATAACGCATTAGATGGTTTAAGCTATAGATTAAATTTTTCAGTAATTGATATAGGAATTGTGAAATTCAAGTTTCACTTAAAAATTCCAGTATCTACAAGATCTTTATCTCAAGTTTAACTCCTAACAGATTTCAGTTTTAGATGATGCATTTCCAGTTAACTTTCAACCTCATTAAGATCACCCCCATTACTCTCAGAATGATTGAGAAGGTGACTAAACTTCTAAACATCCTTGAAGGTTAGTAGACACTGATTATCCTTAAGAGCAAGTGTCTTGTTAAAGTTAGCTAATTCTTAAAACTCAAAATGAGCATCAAAAGATCAACATGTACATACTCAATAGGATCTTGAAGCACAAAACATAAATACTATACTAACCTATAGTTTGCAAGGTGAAAATATGAATCTAAATCTATGGTTAATAGTGAATTTTTTAAGAGTGGCATCTGAAGGTGAGGAGTGGGAATTTCCAGAAGATTGGGAATATGCTGGTGGAACACCTGAGAGATTACTTAAAGTTA
>NJDF01000072.1:3501-5265 GCA_002254895.1 Thermoprotei archaeon ex4572_64 | reverse complement strand
ACTCACATACAGTTCACCGGCTATAAGGGTGATGCGTGGTCAACAATTGAAAGTGCTGGAGAAGATATTGTCAGAGAACTTGACAATAATCCAAACGTATCGATAGATCTGGGTCAAGTAGTCTTTGGAGCTACAACAACCATGACAGCTGACGCACCTTTTGAATTCATACTCTACCATTTAAGAATGTGGAAAGCAATCTTTCACGATATTGAAGTAGAGACAGCTACAGGTATAGTACCTTATCCTTACAGAAGAAGAAGTCTTGTGAATACTGTTCAGTGGGCTATTGGCCTTGAGGTAGCCTTAATGAGTAGATCTATCTGGAGAATAGTATTATCTACTGATCACCCAAATGCAGCACCTTTCACTATGTATCCCAGAATTATTAAGTGGTTAATGAGTAAGAAAGCTAGAGATGAAGAGTTAAAGAGATGTAATCAAAGAGCATTAAGAAGAATAAATATACACTCCATAGATAGAGAGTATAGCCTTTACGATATAGCAATAATAACACGTGCAGCACCTGCAAAAATATTGGGCCTAGATAAATTTAAAGGACATTTAGGACTCAATGCAGATGCCGATATAGCTATATACGACATCGATCCTAGAAATTTCGAACCATCAAGAGACTATGATAAGATAGAGAAGGCATTTTCAAGAACATACTGCACAATCAAGAGCGGTGAGATTGTCGTCATGAGTGGTGAAGTAGTTCACACACCTTATGATCAAGAGCGGTGAGATTGTCGTCATGAGTGGTGAAGTAGTTCACACACCTTATGGAAGAACATATTATGTAAATGTTGAGGTAGATGAGGAAGTTATGAGAGATGTAGTTAAAGATGTTCAAGAAAAATTCAGAAAATACTACTCTACATCATTGTTAAACTTCATAATTGACATTGAAGAATTAAGAAAACCGTGCGAAATTAAAGTAAAAGCGAAATTATGATGAGCAAGTTGATACTTCACACTAAGTATGAGTTTAATGTGCCTATAGAGATTAGAAGATTAAAGCCTGAAAGAATTGCAGGTAAGGATATCAATTATGTCAAGAACTTACCTGCATGGGAAGGTAATAGAAGAGTAACTCTAAAACAACTCTTTGATATTGAAGGTTCTGAAAAACTTTCTGAAAATCTTAATGAAATTGAAATTGAAATTAACGGTAAGGGATTACGTAGAGTGAGATATCTAGGTTACAAAATGAGAGGAGGAAAAATAGTGATTAATGGTGATGTAGGGCCCTTAACAGGATATAAGATGCGTGGTGGAACTATCATAATTAGAGGAAATGCTGATAACTACCTAGGTGCTAAAATGAGAGGTGGATACATTGAAGTTTATGGTAATGCATCAAATTTTATAGGTTCAAAACTACTAGGTGAAAAACCTGGTAAAGGTATGATAAGTGGAAAAATAATCATTCACGGCAATGCAGGCTCATACATCGGTAATGGAATGAGAGGTGGAGAAATAATTATTGAAGGTAATGCTAAAGATTATGTAGGTATGAACATGAAGGGTGGGTTAATATGGATTAAAGGATCGTGTGGACTATATCCTGGTGCAAGAATGATTGCAGGCAGAATAGTAGTTATGAATAAGGTTGAAGATATATTACCAAGCTTCTACATTGACGATATTACACCTATGATCAAAGTTAAAGGTCAAGTAATTGATAAACCATTCGCAACATTTATTGGTGATGTTATTGTTAGAGGAGTAGGTAGACTACAGATATCATATAGAGATAAT
>NJDF01000072.1:0-3452 GCA_002254895.1 Thermoprotei archaeon ex4572_64 | reverse complement strand
ATAAGGAATCTAGATAAAGGATAAACATATGCTGTCGAGAGAGGAGGTTATAAATTTTCTTAAAGATCTTCACCCATTTTCACAGTTAAATCTTCAACAAATTAATGAGTTAGTAAGTGATGCTGTAATTCAAAGCTTTAAGAGAGGTAGTCGTGTAGAGATTGATCGCAATTACGTACTTATCATATATTCTGGAGAAGTTAGGATCGGTATGGATTATTACGATAGTGGAGACATCATTAATCCTGAAAGAACCTATGAGAAATCCCTTGAAGTTATTAATGACTGTACTATAATTAAATTGCCTACAAACTTGTTAAGTAGATACTACGATCTTAAAGAATTTCCAACATACTTTACAGAGCGTATTGAGAAAATAAGTCTCGAAATACCTGTAAAGTTCTTAATTAAGAGAAGACCAGTCACTGTTTATGAAAATGTTAAGATAAGAGATGCAGCAAAAATTATGCTTGAGCATGGTGTTAGTTCAGTAATCATTATTGATAAATATGGAAAACCTGTAGGAATATTGACAGATACTGATCTTAGAAAAGTTATTGCTAATGAAGTAGATATTAATAATCCTGTAAGTTCAGTAATGTCTAAAGAGTTGATAGTGGCATCCGCAGATGAAACAGCACTTAATGTCTTGTTGAAAATGATTAAGCACAGAATTAAACACATAGTTATTCAGAATTATGAAATTGAAGGAGTGCTAGCAATTAGAGATCTCGTTGAAATAATTTCAAGAATACCAATATACACAATTAGAGACTTAGCTAAGGCTAGGAGTAAAGACCATGACTATATAATAATCACGCCCGACTCTTCCAAGGAGGTGAAAGAAATTGCTGACTATCTTAAAGAAGAATTGCACAACTTCACTTATGGAAGGTTAGATAGTGTTGAACATATATCTACACTATCTCTTAAAGACTTAAATACACGATTGAGAAGAGGTGATGAAACTTCTAGACTTCTAATATCACTTCTTGCAGATTCAAGAGTAATATATGGAAGTGTAGAGATTTACAGTAAGGTAAGAAACTTTATTGAAGATATAGCTGTGAAAGATAATGTAATTTATCAACTTCTTATTGAAGATGTACTTAAATACAAACCATCACTTGATGTTTTTGATAAAATTGTTAGTAATGAAATCGATATTAAATACCAAGGATTATTACCAATAAGTCTAGGTGTGCAAATGTTAGCACTTACGCATAAGATAAGTCAAACAAATACAATTGATAGACTTGAAAATCTTGAAAAGTTAGGAGTTATAAGTAGTGATTTAAGAAATGATCTAGAAATTGCATATACATACATTCACTACCTTAAAATTAAAATCGAAGCCTTGAAATCTAAAGATGAGGAAGTCGATACAAAGTTAAGTCTCGATATGCTGAGTGAACTTGAACTTAAATATCTTAAGGACTCTCTAAGAGTTATTAAGAGGTTTAGAAAATTCTTAGAACAGCAACTATCTAAGTACTTAGTACTGTAGGTGTTCAATTCTTGATTTTACTAATCACGTACTTCACAATCTTTTTAGCAATATCTATGCCTGTAACTTCTTGAAGAGCTTTAAAGCCAGGTTGACTATTAACTTCAATAACGTAATAACCATCTTTAGTTTCAATAATGTCTATACCTGCAACTTCACATTCAAGAACCTCTGCAGTCTTTATGGCAATTTCTTTAAGCTCTTTAGAGATGTTACTTAAAGGTACTGGTTTTCCACCTTGTGCAATATTTGTTTTCCACGAATATCTTGCTTCTCTATACATAGCAGCAACGACTTCATTATCAATAGTGAAGATCCTAATATCCCTACCACCATGTCTCAAGTACTTCTGCACATATATTACATGTCTTAAATACTCTAGGTCAGTTGTTATTCTCCATACATGATCGATGTAGTTTCTTGAAAATTTAAGTATACCAAATCCTCTAGAGCCGAAAAGTGGCTTAATTATAAATCCACTTCTCATACAGTTTTGTAAATACTTTCTAGATGATCTGTATATGTGTACTGCCTTTTCGGCAATCACTGTTGGTGGTACTGGTATTCCATTCATACGTAGTATATGTAGTGCTCTATACTTATCAATAGCTTTCTCAATAGCTGAAGCCTTATTAATGACAGTTACACCAAGCTCTTCAAGTGCATGTAGAAGATCTACTCTAAATATTGCTTGATCAAGCGAGCATTTACCTATAGGTCTAACAATTACTGCTTTAACTTCTCTTACAAGATCAATATCTTGAACGTAAATGCCATAGCTATCATTGTCAATACGAACGTAGATATCTCCAAACCTTACAGGTAAAGGTCTATAACCTTCACTACTAATCGCTTTAATTAACTGTTGAGTACCCCAGCCATTGATATTTCTAGTAAGTACTGCAATATACACTGTAAAGTATAGCCATTATAGTGAATATAAGAATTTATTGACAAGTCTCATATACATAACAAGAATTCTAGTAAGTAATAAAAAGTGAAGTGATTACTGAACTACACGATTATGAAAATACCTAAACTACTAGTGAGTTTATGGAGGATTGACGAGTTGAAAGAGGTGATAAACAACGATTACGTCGATGTTGTAGATGTTAAAGATCCATCAAGAGGTAGTTTAGGCTTTCCTAAGGTAGAAGTTGTTCAGAGAGTCGTTCACGCTATAAGAAATAGAGAGGTAAGTATTGCCTTAGGTGATGTAAGGTCTAGAAGTGAAGTTATGAGTACTATTAAGTTATACGTAAATAAGTATCCAGATGTAGATTATGTAAAGATTGGACTTGAAGTTAACGATAAAGATGAAGCTATAAGCATCATAAAGATAGTTAAAGATTATGTAGTAAATTCGAAGATAATACTTGTAGGGTATGGTGATTACAAATTGATAAGAAGTATTAGACCTACAGAACTGATAAACATTGCTTATAAACTTGACACTCATGGAGTCATGATAGATACAAGATTAAAGAATGGAATGAACATACTTAAGTACCTATCTATAAATGAATTATCAGAATTTACATCCCTAGCTAGAAATCATGGTTTAAGTATTGCATTAGCAGGTAAGTTAAGCATTAAGCACATACTCAAAATTGCAAAGCTAGATGTTGATGTACTTGGATTTAGAACAGCTGCATGCAGTAATGGCAGATTAGGAAAATTATGTAGAGATAAGATTAGAAGATTAAAAATGACGATAATACACTCATTTAAGAAATCACATTAGTAATCTTAACTGCATAATAAGCGTCATAAAGATTTAATTAAGATAAACACAACACACAAGGTAATCTATTTCATTATGAAGAAGTGATTACCACATAGGTTCTTTATAGTGTTAATCTGGATGATGTAGTCACATTTAGTATATGTGAAGTATTTTGAGTAAGATTAAGTTTAATTTTGCCTCAACTTCTCATTTCAATGA
>NJDF01000071.1:607-5950 GCA_002254895.1 Thermoprotei archaeon ex4572_64 | reverse complement strand
ACATGTGGATTAATAGGAATGATGATATTAACAGTAAGAAGAATATTAATAGCAATATTTTTTCTATAATTTCATTTTTCTCTACTAAATGAAGATTATTTAGGAAGGAAAGGTATGAGTATTGTTAAAGTTTCTAGTTTTAGCAATCTAGTAATGTTTATGGTAAGAAAAGTAGATACCAAAGGAAATACACGTCATATTATTATTAATATTAAGTATATTTGCGAAGTTGAAACTTAATATAAGTCTTTATAAAGATAATACGTGTTAGAAAGATTGTGAATCTTGAAAATTATCGTAAACAAATTCTTGAAAAGTTAAGAAATTTTGAATGGTTAAGATATGATGTTGAATATGTTATTCTTTTTGGTTCAATACTTAATGATAAGATTTTTAGAATTGATAGTGATGTAGATATTGCTATCAAGTTTAGAAATATTAAAGATATTGATGAATTGTTTGATGAATATGTTAATTTACTTACTGATTTAGCTAGTTATTTAGAGATTCCTGAAAGTAAGATAGATATTACAGTACTTAATGATGAAGAAATCTCATGTACACTTATTCTTGAAATTTATGGTTCAGGAAAATTACTATACATTCATGACTTAAATAATTACTTAAATGATTATGTAAGACTTGTAGGTATTTGTAATGATTATGAAATAAGTGTTAGAAAGTTAGGAATTATTGGTATTATTATGGAAAGAGTAAAGAAACTTATTGGTGAGTAGGTCTTGAGTATCATTAAAGAGCTTTTTGAAACTATTGAAAAGTATATTTCAGAACTTGATAAGAAAGTTAGTACTGTAAGTGTTGATGTCTTGGTTAATGACTTTTTTAACCTTAATGCAGTACTTCATATACTTCAAGTATCTATACAAGCACTTATTGATATGAGTATGAGATTACTATCAATAATGGGTAGAAATGCAAAGTCATACTCTGATGTTCCTAAAAATCTTGAAGAATTGAAAATACTAAGTAGTGAAGAAGCAATAATGTTAAAGAAAATTATAGGTTTTAGAAATGTGATAGTTCACTCATACACAAAAGTTAAGATAGATATTGTAAAGAAAATACTTACTGAAAAACTTTATTTAGACATAGTAAAACTTGCATATAAAGTTTTTAAAGCAAGTACTGATAAGGGAATTGATTGTTAGAGTGTCATTAAGAGATTAATTAGAAACAAAACTTAACTAAACGTTCTTGACCTTAAATCTTAAAGAAGAATTTCTAAAATTATTATAAAGAGGATGCTAAATTTAGAAGAGGAATCGCTAAGTTATTAGTCTTGTTAGTGTTTAGATTAGTACTAATGCTTATGCTGAAGGTATTGAAGTTGGAGAATATTGGTTTAGATTTTTAAATCTATTTTATTAATGTCTTGATTATGAGTGTTAGTAAGAAAGTTATTCGTACATCTGTTATTCCAGGCAAGGCTAATCCACAACAGCTTTCACAGCAACTTTCACAGTTAGGTCTTGATGTTAATAAAGTTGTAAATGTGATTAATGAGAAGACTAAAATACTTGCAAGTTATGGTTTGAAGAATGTTAGTGTTGAACTTGAAGTTGATCTTGACACTAAAGAAATTGACATTAAGCTTGAACTTCCAGCTATTAGTGAACTTATACTTAGAGCTATAGGTAGAGAGGAAGGTTCTCATAAATCTATAAATGAGATTATTGGTGATCTTGATCTTGAAAAACTTGCAGAAATAACGTACATTAAGTGGGATGAACTTAAATGTAGAAATTTTAAGGCAGCTCTTAAACAAGTAGTTAGTACTTGTAGAAGTGTTGGTGTTACTATTAACGGTAAAGATCCTAGAGAAGTAATTAAAGAGATAGATAATGGACTTCATAGCGACATTATTAGTAAATATGAGGAGAAATTGAGAAGTGAGGGAAGATTATAACTTTCTCAAGATATTATTAAAGATCTACAACTCAAGTACATCATGCTTTGAGGATGATGAATTTTTAACTATGAAGTACGCAATGTTTTTAAAGTAAGTATTTATAGTCAAGATTATGCTATACAATATTGACTCTATCATTAAAGCTATTGATGAAGCTAAGAATAAGGCTAAAAAGAGAAGATTTACACAATCTGTAGATTTAATTCTTAAATTTAGAGATCTAGATCTTAAAAAGCCTGAGAATAGAATTAACATAGCCATACCCTTACCTAACCCCATACCTAACAAGTCATGTAAGGTCTGTGTCATTGCTAGTGGTGCTATGATTCTTAAAGCTAGAGATGCAGGTGCTGACGCGGTTCTTACTAAGGAAGATATTGAGAAGTTGAGTGGTAATAAGAAAGAAGTTAGAAAACTTGCAAAAACTTACGATTTCTTTGTAGCTACACCAGACCTTATGGTTCTTATTGGAAGAGTTATGGGTCCAATACTTGGACCACGTGGTAAAATGCCTGAAGTAGTGCCACCTACAGCTGACGTTAAACCTGTAATTGAGAAGTTAAGAAGAAGTGTTAGAGTTAGAGTTAGAGATCAACCACAAGCTATGACTAGAGTTGGTAGTGAAGTTATGGAGAGTAAGTTAATTGCTAGAAACTTGACGCTCTATACATGTGGTCTCTCTGTCAAGGAGGTTCAGGTTTTTGTGTAAATTTTGAACTTAAGTATGGCTCTAGAAAGAAGTGTCTAGAAGCTATTAGAGATTTAGAGAAGATTATTGGTAAAATCCTAACAGGATTTGAGGTAACTGAAGATACTGGTGAATATCTCGTTGAAGTAGTTAGAGAATTACTTGAAAACAATAAACACATCATCAATACTTTAAGACAGGAAGTACTTAACAGAATTGTTAAGCTTAGTCAAAATGCTAAGAAACTAGTACTACTACTGTGTAGAGAAGGCACAGTACTTCTAAGAAATATACATGCACATGAGTTAATTCTAGATAAAATTATCAATAAAGTTTTTAGGAAATTCTCAACCTTTGAAGTTGTTAAGGAAATTTTAAGTTCAGGTCTTTTAATTGCATGTTATTGGACACCTAGAGATGAATCTTTCCACATCTTTCACATACCTAAATATGCTGTAGAGATTTGGTTTGAAAAGTTTTGTAAATATTAAGAAAGAAATATTTAACTGCAAAGTTTAGATAAGGTCTTAGATGAGTAGAGTAAAAATTCTAACACTAATAGCTGTATGTATTTTACTTACAGTATCGTTAATCTCAACAGCAGACATTATTGAGAAAGTACATGTGAGAACTACAACCATTCATGGACTTGCCGTTATGGAGAACGGTACGGGAACTATAGTTGATATTAATATAACATTGATAAGTCCTGGTGATGGTAAAGTCTATGTTAGTACTAACCCGTTACCTATAGCACAGGAAGGAACTTACATAACGTCAGCAACCATAGCTGCCTATGTAGCTTCAATTCTTGCAAATAAATCACTAAACAACTACACAATACTCATATCTGCAGATCCTAAAGTTTTAGAGATTGGTGGACCTTCAGCTAGTGCATACATTACGTGCGCCATATATGCATTAATGATGAATAAGACTATGAGAGATGATGTAGTTATGACGGGAATGATAATGCCAGACGGAACTGTAGGTCCTGTAGGTGGTATTCTTGAAAAGGTGAGAGCAGCTGCTAAGTATGGATTTAAAGTAGTACTAATACCGTATGGGGAGCAGTATTATAGAAGAGTTACTGGAATTGTTAATATTGTTAGAGAGGGTGAAAGACTTGGAGTTCAAGTAGTTCCTGTTATGGATGTTAGAGAAGCTTTAAAGTATTTCGTAAATGCTGATCTAACAATACCAAAATTAACGTTAAGTAAAGTACTTAATGTAAATGATGTGTACTTAACCTTAAGTGAGACATTATGGAATAAGATTAGGGAGAGAGCTTTGAGTAAGGGATTAGAGATTGACAATGAGATTAAAGAGCATGTTAGGAAGAGTAAGTACTATGTAGCAGCTACCTTACTTTATGAAAAACTAATTAACTACTATAGAGAGAAGTTTAGAAATCTAGTTCTCAGTGGTGCTTTTAGAGAAATTGAAGATGTAATTCATGAAATTAAGAATAACTTATCAAGTGTTGAGAAGATTATTAGAAAAATTAAACCAACAACTTCAAATCTCGACATTCTTATAGGTATTTATGAGAGAGTATTGACAGGTAAGGATGCTGTAGAACTTGCTGAGAAGTACTTCATGTCAGGTAACTACCTTGAAGGTACTAAAGCTCTAGCTTTAGCCTATGCTAGAACTGAAACTCTAAATGACTGGTTAGAAATTCTTTACAGTATTAGAGGTGGTGTTGAGATTCCTGAAGACTTGTTAAAGACTACAGCTGCATCTTACTTAATGTACGCTAAGTCAACCATACAATACGCTAAAACCTTAATTGCACCTTTCGGCATCGTTACAGGTCTTGAAGATGAGGTTGAAAGACTTGAAGATGAGTTTGATAGGAAGAACTACATATACGTACTTAGTAGAAGTTTAAGTATAATATCTACAATAAATACTCAATTAAATCTTGCACTAAGAAGACAATTACCTATAGAAGATGTAGTTAGTAAGTTTTTAAGTCATGTTAAGAATTTAGCAATATACAACACTTATGAAAGTGTTGAGTGCGGCTTAGTGTCTCTACTATCAATCTCATATATTGAGCTAGGTGACTACAGGTTAGAGAAGAATAATCTTGCAAGTGCTCTTGAACTCTACGAGACAGCTTCATACTACTCTATGACAATCTTAAGTATTGCGAAATCTCTAGGTTGTAGTTTTGAAAAACTAACAATTTTAAATAAGACTTCAGGTGAAGTTAAGATTAAGAGTGAGCTTCCAAGTACTGAAGTTATAAGCTTCAATAAGTCAGTACTTGCAATTTCAATCATAGTCTTAATTATTGGCATTATTGTACCTATAGTAATGATTTCTAGACTAAAATCATGATAGATGTGCATGCACATTTAACAAGAATTTCAAATGTTGATCTCGTTATTAATGAGGCTTTAAGTAATGATGTTAAGGTAATAATCACATCAACGTTAAGTATTAACGAGATAGATAGAGCATTAAGCTTAGCTAAAAAGTTTCACGGCAAGATCTACGTAACGCTTGGATTAGAACCTACAAATCTTAACTTAAAAGATATTGAGCATATTTTTCAAATACTTAAAGTAAGGCTTAGAGAAGTTGTTGGTATTGGTGAGGTAGGTATAGATTATGTAAAACTTAGAGACCCTATTCTTAGAGGATTAGCAAAAACTCTATTCACTAAGTGGCTAAGTATTTCAAAAATACTAAACATGCCTATAATTATTCACAG
>NJDF01000071.1:0-574 GCA_002254895.1 Thermoprotei archaeon ex4572_64 | reverse complement strand
GCAACAAGTAGTGTTGTTAAGTTATTAATTGAAAATCAGGTTAAAAATGCTATACTACATGCCTTTTCAGGAAGTTTAGAATTGGTGAAGAGATGCGTAGTTGAGGGTTACTACTTCTCAATACCTCCAAGTATTAACTATTCAAAACAAAAGCAAGAACTTGTAAGAGAAGTACCTTTAGAACAATTGTTACTTGAAAGTGATGCTCCTGAACTTGGACCAGAGCCAGGAGTTGAAAGTAGACCCGTACATGTTAAGCTTGTTGCTGAAATTATTAGTAAGTTGAAAGGTGTAGCTCTAAGTAGAGTTATTGAGGTTACTACCGAGAATGCTATTAAACTATTTAATCTTAACGTTTAACTTCAATTCTAGCAAATCAATTACTGTTCTTAATCCAGGTTTTGCCATGATTATTTTGGAAGCTAAGTTTAGAAGTACACCTACAGTTCCATAATCTCCAGAAACTCCACTACTCCTCCAGTACATTTCTGGAGGAGTAGTGGAGTTTCTGGAGATAATGGAACTGTAGGTGTACTTCTAAACTTAGCTTCCAAAATAATCATGGCAAAACCTG
>NJDF01000070.1 GCA_002254895.1 Thermoprotei archaeon ex4572_64 | reverse complement strand
CAAGAACTTTATCAAGTTCTGAAAAGGAGAGTCTTAGAAGACCAGTCTCACCAACACCTGCAGGTACTAGTCTAAATATTGTATCTACAAGTTCTCTAAGTCTAGGTCTAACATCTTTTTCTGAAAGATTAGTAACTAAAAGACGTACACCACAATTATGAACTATGAAGTTATTAGCTATAAAGTTATGACTATCATCATTAACTGTTAGATCATAAACTACATCATTGTATTCCTCAATATCAACATCTTCAACATAGTCATAAACTACTTCACCATAGACATAATTTCTAGCGAATTCTTCAAATGTGATGAAGTTCTTCGGAATTCTAGCATTTTCAACATTTTCATATAGTGAACGCTCAATAAACCTCTCATTTATAACACCTCCATTAAGTGCTATTTTTGAAGCAAGTAGTACAGATTTTTTACCATCAATACTTTTACAAGTTGATCTAATAATCTTTCTAATGTACTTAAGCTTCTCTTTCAACCTTAAGTAAATTACTGCAGCATTTGCTAATTTTCTTCTCTCCCTATTATATTCATAGTTAATTTTTGACCATAACTTAATTAGGTTTTCTGAATTTTCATGAATTAATAATCTATAAATTACTTTACCATTCTCTTCATATACTTTACTAATTGTTGATGTTATATCAAATTCTTCAAGTAATTTCTTGATATCTTCAAGATACTCAATAGCACTTCTCTCCAATTCTTTAACTTTAGATACTTTCAATTCTGGCATGTAGAAGTTATAACCGTTCATTGTTTTCCTAAAGCATATCCAAGTAATTTCAATATTATCTGCAATTTACTATTTCTAGAAGTTAATGGTATTAAGTTTCTTTTTCTTAACTCTTTCTTAATATTTTCGCTAAATTCTTCACCACTCAATATTACGAATTCTTCAGGTTCTTCATATTCAACACCTTCAAATGGGTATATAGCTACTAATGCACCAATACCGATATTCTCAGCTTCAACCATACCATTCTTAGTAAGGATTGGGTGATCTTCTGTTACACGTATTTCATATCCTGCACGTGTTGTTATTCTTATTAATTTCTCACTCTTTCTACCTAATAATGCAACTACATTACTAACTTTTCTAAACTTACCTACTTCATCAATAATTGTAAGTTCATCACCAAGTTTTATCTTTTCAATAGGTATTGCGTATCCATATTTTGTTAATATTCTCGTTCCTTTAGGTAAACAATTGATATCGTAGCCTATTCCTCCTGGACTAATTACTCCCTCGTCAGCATCTATAGCTGCTACACCACCTATGGGGAATCCGTATCCTTGATGTCCATCTGGTAGTGTTATACTGTACTTGTATATTCCTGGTAGGCATGCCACGTTTGCTGCTTGTTCAAGTGTGAGGTCTGCTTTCATTTTAAGCTTCTTCTTTAGCTTCAGGTAAATACTTTAAACCATATATTACCTTAACAGTCTTTCCTTTAAATTTATCAGGAAGTATTTTTACAGTATCTTCAATTCTCTTATTAATTCTTTCAACCTCTTTAACACTAACTCTAGTCTTTACCTCACCAATAATAGTAAAATTCTCACCAAGACCATAAATATCAAATTCACAAATTTCACTATAGTAAAGACTTGTTAAACTAATTTCAATTCCATAATTATTTTTTAATATTCATGAAATATATTCACGAACTTCATCTTCAATACTTAAAGTAATATGTTCAAGCATTCTTTCAATACTATTTAATCTCTTATCAATTCTATCAATTTCTCTTCTCAATTCTACTCTAGCATTTCCTATTTCTTTTCTTAATCTTTCTATTACACCTTCAAGTCTATAAATGTCTTCTCTAGTTGCAACATTTAAAGTTTATAAGGATATTTATGTTATTTACTTTCTTTTTTCCATGATCGTGTTTCTAGTTTTGAAATTACCTTACTTAATGTATTTTCATCTCTAATAATGATTTTAATGTTTACGTTTAATTTTTCTTCTACTGCTTTAATCATAGCTCTATAGACTATCACATACATGATGATTTTTAAGTACTGACATAACGTTTATATTGAAGATTTATTTAATATTCTTCATGGGTTTAGTAGAGGTAGGTACTGCAATAGTGTTGACAATCATCATGATTATCCTACTTGCTAGTTCTATAAGAATTGTTCCTGAATATCAAAGACTTGTAAAGCTTAGACTTGGAAAGTATGTAGGTACTTTTGGTCCTGGTGTAGTTATTGTTATACCCATTATTGATAGAGTACTTTCTGTAGATCTTAGAGTAACTGCTGTTGATCTTCCAGCACAGAAGGCCTTAACTAAAGATAATGTTGAAGTGAGTATTGATGCTGCTGTTTATTTTAGAGTTATTGATCCTGAGAAGAGTGTTCTTTCTGTTGTTAATTACAAATCAGCAACTGCACTATTAGCATCTTCAACTGTTACTTCAGTTGTTATTAAGGATATTAAATTGCCAGAAACACTTATCAGGGCTATGGCGCAAGCTGCAGAGGCTGAAAGAACTAGAAGAGCAAAAGTAATTCTTGCACAGGCAGATTATGAGGCAAGTCAACTATACTTGAAGGCTGCAGAAACATACACTAAGAATAACGTCTCAATACTACTTAGACAAATAGATGCACTTATAGAGATTGCAAGAGAGAGAAATCTCGTTATTGTTGTACCAAGTACTTTAGAACTTGCAACACTCTCAACACTTGCCTTACCAGCAGTTAGAAGTAAACTTGAAAGTGAGGAGAAGAAGTAAGTTATGAAGTTGAGAGTAATACTGCTTGTACTAGCTCTAATAATTTCAATACTTCTCGTAGATGTAAATGCACGTGAAGTGTATAGAGTTGATAAGGTATATATTTTAAAGATTGGTCAAATAGACTTCTCAACATACGAATTTCTTAAGAGAAATCTTGAACATGCAAGTAATAACTCAATCATTTTACTAGTACTTGATACTCCTGGTGGTCGTCTAGATGCTGCTTTAGAGATAGTTAAACTTATACAAAATAGTAAAACACCAATTATTAGCTATGTCTATCCTCACGGTGCACATGCATGGTCTGCAGGAACATTAATACTACTTGCTAGTCATGTAGCCACTATGTGTCCAGGAAGTGTTATTGGTTCTTGTCAGCCAGTAAGCATAAATATAGCTACAGGTGAGTATAGGCTAATAACTGACAAGAAGACACTTAACGCAATTTCTAAGTATTTTGAAGAAACTGCAAGAATTAGAGGTAGAAATGTAACTTTTGCAAGACTTTGCGTACTTGAGAATCTCAATCTTGGTGCTGAAGAAGCCTTAAAATATGATGTTATTGACTTTATAGCTAAAGATATTGATGATCTCTTAGAGAAGATAAATAATACAGTGATTGATAATACATTACTAGCTGTTGAAGGTGATGTAGAGTTGATAAATATTAAACCAAGCATTAGTGAACAGATATACTCAACTCTACATAACCCATTACTTTTAACTGTACTTTCAAGTATTGGCCTTATACTTCTAATTCTCGGTGTCTTCACAGGTCATGTATATATTGCCATTACTGGTCTTCTCTTAATGATACTTCCTGTACTTACTGAATTACCAAGTAAATGGTTGGGATTTCTATTAATTATTATTGGTGCAGCATTACTAATTGTAGATTTAGTTACGGGTGTGCAGAGTCATGGAGCTCTCTCTATTCCAGGATTTGGAGTGCTAATTATTGGCTTACTACTTATACAGCCAGTACTTAGTCCTGAAGTTTGGAGTATACAGATCAATCCAGTAATAGCACTAGTAGCTTTATACTCAAGCATTACTGCATCAGTAATATTCTTAGCTATTATTCTTCATAAAGTTATTAAAACTGTAAGATCTAAACCAATTAGTCAGAAGTTACTACTTGACTTGACGGGAAAGATTGGCATTGCTGTTGACGATATTGATGAAGGTGGTGTTGGTTATGTTAAAATTGATGGTGAGTATTGGAGAGTTAAAGCACTGGAAAGAATTGGTGGTGCTATTATTCCACTAGTAATATCGACGTACTTGATATTGAAGTATTTACTAAGTCTTGAGAAGATAATAGCATTTTTAGTACTATTAGTGTTAACTACGTACATCACATACATTAATTCACATGTAGTACCAACTTTAGGCGTTACTGTTAGAGGTATGACACCCTTAATCGCTGTAGTCTCGTTCTCCATACTTGCATATACTTTACTAAACATCAACATTGTTGCACTTTCATACAGTGTAGGTACTTTATCTGCACTTATAGGTGCAGATATACTAAATATGAGTAAGATTGTGAGAAGTATGAGAGGCTTAGTATCTATTGGAGGAGCAGGAGTTTTTGATGGTATATACTTGACAGGACTCTTAGCACTATTAATAACATGCCTATTGAGAATTGTTAGTATTGAGTAATTGATAGACGTGAAGTGTAGAAGTATTTATAAGAATCTTACTTGAAGATTTACAAGGGCGAGCCTCTCCAAGCCCTAAGCCCGGGCGGGTCGCGTTCAGGGGTTCACTGACCAGAGGACGGGTTTCCAGCTCTAGATGGGTGTTTCATCGGGAAGGGTGGGGTTGGGCCTCTTCACTTCTAATCAACTCTATTCTCCTCTTAACCTCCTCCTCAATATCGATACTGTACGTTTCTTTAAGATTCTTCAATTTCATGCTTTGACCTATCATTACTTTCCCTTCATCAAATACTTTATTAAAGTGTATCTGACCGTTCTTCACGTATGGTTCAACGATGTTTACTACTTTTCTAACTCCATTATGTATGCTTGTAAATACTATACACCATACTAACTGTAAGTTTCCAATATTAATATTTAATGGAGGAGTTGTTAATCTAGTTATGAACTCCTCAATAGTTGATGCGTGGAATGTAGTTAACATTCCGTGACCCAATGCTGCTGCTTGAAACATTGCGTGTACTTCATCACCACGTACTTCACCAACAATGATGTAATCAGGTCTATATCTCACAGCTAACTTTACTAAACTAAACATGCCTATCTCAATCTTCTCATCAAATCCTTCTCTTGTGAACATTCTTACCCAATTCTTATGTGGAAGTTTAATTTCTGGAGTATCCTCGATAGTGACTATCTTAGCATCTTTAGGCAGCATTGAAGCTATGGCTGAGAGGAGAGTTGTCTTTCCACTACCCATAGGTCCTGAAATTATGATGAAGCCTCTATATTCAGCAACTAGCCATAAGTAAGCTGCTGTTACATAGTCAAGCATACTCATCTCAACAAGATCTTTCAGAGTATATGGTCTTGCTGGAAACTTTCTAATACTGAAAGTTGGTCCTGGCGTGATTTCACCAATTGTAGCTACTAACCTATGACCTTCAGGTAGAATAGTCTCTACATATGGTTTAGCTAGAGAAATACCTCTTGTAATACCTTTCCTAATAAATCTTATTCTTCAAGTCTCTACACAATTCATTACATGCAGGTTCTTTAATGAAGTATACATATTCACCATTACTTTCAACAACGCTTACAGGAACTTTAAAAATATAGCTTTAATTCAGCATTTAAACTTTCACTAACAATAGCATCTGTAGAGCCTTCAGGATATATCTTTATTGAGGTAAGTTTAACATCTACAGTACCAATGTTAGAGACTGTGACTGCGTAGGCATTACCTGTTAATTGAATGTTTGTTATCTCAATTTGTGCTTGAGTAGTTAGGATGTTTGCTCTTGATAGGAAGTAGTTGTATATTAATATTGATGCAGCAATGACGAAAGTAATCATAAGTATTGTGTATATTGGGCCACTGAGATCACCTCTCTTACAATTTAGCATACCCATGTAGTACACTTGAACTATATGAATATTTAGTCTTAATGTTTAATTACGAAATTACTTTATAAGAGAAAACGCTACTCAACGTAATATACGTCGCAGATCTTATTTAAGATATTACAATTAGTAGCATTCACATCACATACAGTAATTACAACACGTCCCTTATTCTCAATGTTAGTGTAACTTACATACCTCATCTCGTGAGGTTCAAGTACTTGATTCATAATTTCACGAATCACCACATACTTATCATTACTGATGTACAGCATATTCTTAACAATCACTTCATAATCATTATCGTTAAGTATAGTTACATATAGTGTACAGGAAGATTTTGTGCAGACTATGATGCAGTTAGGTATCTCAACATTTACATTCTGTACAGTACTACTCATTGAGAGTAGAGAGTGTATTGAAAGTATAGAGTTCAGTGTTAAACATGCTAACACTATAGTGCTGACAAGTATAGTTATTTCAGCTATCAACCTATCTAGAGCCATAAGACTTCACTTAGAGGTATGAGTGTTAATGCAAGGATTGGCGAGATAACTCTTGGAAGAGTTATACTTAACATTAAGTCGCAAAATCTTGTCGATATGAGTGAAATACCTAAACAGAAGATGTACGAGATGAATGATAGTACATTCATGTAGCTACTTGTGTTCATGACGAGTATTGTAGAAGTCATGGGTAAGCTCAGTATAGAGTTTAGAAATATGTGCGTTAAAGTTATGACGATGATGAGTATTGGAGGAACACTATAATTTAGAATGTCTAACGATCTAGCACTATATCTAGTATTTATAATGATATTTCTAACAGTTAGTAAGGTATCTGTAAGTAATGTCAAGGTCTTTACAGGCACTCCAATTTTGTAAATTAGGGAAATAAACTTAAGCACATAATTGACAATCCAGTTGCAGAAAGAGTTACCACCTACATAACCATAATCAAGAATTTTCTTAAAATATCTAGATAACTTCTCAGGATATCTAGAATAGTCAATGTGTAGAAACGCTCCTTTCACACTCAACCCTGACTTAACTAGACTATGAAACTCCCGTACAAGGTCTGGTAGTGCTTGAAGTAACTGCATGCATTCCCGAACGTATTTAGTAGTGATTATAGAGTACACTGCGAGTACTGGAATTATTAGTGCTACTACGGTATTATTCATCATTATGAGGACAGATAACGTTATAGTCATGATGGATAACGTTATGACTAGGAACTTAGTTATAGTGTTGCTAAAAGTGAATTCAATTTTTAGAAAATTTGGTAATGCTTGATTTACTCTAAATGCTAAACTTAATAGAAGTGCAAGTAGTATTACAGCAATGATGTATCCTGATGTTGGTGATACACCTAAAATTATCGATATGATTATGAAGAGAACTGCAACAACTATTCCTGACAAGAAACCTGAAACAATCTCTATCAACTGTCTAATGAGAGTGTTGATTTTTATGGAAAAAGATTCAAGTGAAGATTTAACTTCAACTCTAATTAATGTACTTAACTCTCCTGAACTTCTAACTGTGGATAGGTAGTTTAAAATTAGTTTCTGAAATTCAATATTTGGATGATTTCTAGCTCTCAACTCTAAAGCTTTAATTATTGAGTTAGTTGATATGGAGTATCTCTTAATTATACTCCACTCTCTACTAAACCACTTTAGACCTAAATGTTTAGCATATTCGAAAGCATCAACAATATCACCACCACATTCCTAGGGATATTGAAAGTAGAATTAAAGTGAAGTATATTGTTAACTTTGCAACTCTTCTTGAATCAACATCATGTCCTGAAGCCTCTAAATGTCTATTAACATATCTTTCTAAACTATTTATCACGTGTAATCTCTTTATGTTAGTAGTTTAAGGGTGTAACGTAGAATTAAGTAATAATTTGTCTTAACTTCTTAGCAATGAGTTCTGTAATATCTATTTTTGAATATTTATTAATTACGGTGTTAGTACAAGTTATTGATGATGCTCCTGCCTTGATTATCTTAACATCAGCATTATCTATGAAGAGTCCATGAGTAGCAATTACATGTACATTACGTACACCTAGACTTTTCAATATATCTATAGCTTTAACTATGGTTCCACCAGTAGCTATTATATCATCAATGATAACTACATCTCTATTCTGAACATCTATCTGCTTAGGCCTAATGGTTACCTCACCAGTAATTCTATCTCTAGTCTTTTCAAAATAGTCATACAGTACGTTCAGCCTTTTAGCAGTACTTTCAGCTCTCCATAGGGAGCCATAGTCAGGACTTAAGATTACACAATCACCAATATTTGACTCAATATATCTAGCATACTCATCAAATGGCTCAATGTTGATGCAGTTTAATCCTTCTAAACTATATGCTTGTGGTTTATGAACATCAATAGTGATAATACTTTTTACACCTAAATCTTTAAGTGTCTTAAGTATTGTCTTTAAACTTACAGCTTCACCTTCTCTAAATCTCTTATCCTGTCTAGAGTATGCTAAGTATGGTAGTATCACTACGATTTCCTCAGCATTTAAGTCTCTACATGCATCAACTGTAAGTAGTAGTTTTATGAAATTAATATTAGGTTCTGGATATAGTCTTTGAATAATAATTACCTTCCTATTTTCAGGACTTACAGGTAGTCTAATATATACTTCACCATCAGGAAAAATTTTACTTTCAATTGAGTAACGTTCAAGATTAAGTATTGAGCTTAACTTCTTACCCAAGTCTTCACTTTCAGAAAAATTAAGTACAAGACTTCTCATTATGATAGTCTAAACGTGACTTTAAATAAGCATTACTAATAGTAAAGATTATTTTCTCTTACATACACATATTATCGATAATTAATGAATTGGCTTGAAATTGTTGAAAAATCTTTGAGGACCTGGTCGGTTAGAGAACCACAGCTTGATGAGGTTAAGAAAGTTAGTGAACTTCTAGGTACACCTAGCAAGAAAGTTCAATATGTATTGAATAGATGGTATAATGAGATTCTTGGTAAATATATTGACAAGAGGTGTGTAAGTATATGTGAAGATGTTGTTGAATGTATATACTCACCCATTATTGGTGCCATACCTAGATACTTTCCCGTAATTCTTCACGCAACAGGTACAGTATTACTCTTTGAGAAGGATTACATTAAGACTATAGCTTTTCCAATACATAGAGCTATGGATTACGGTGTTCATGGAGTGTCAATTCCTGATGAAACACCTATAGAAGTTACTGAGAGAATTGATGGTTGGCAAATAACGTTTTATTACGATCCAATTCTTAAGAAGTGGATTGCAGCTACAAGATACGCTCTTCATAACATGAAGTTTGAGAAAGGTAAATTAGTTGTTGAAGATTTTGGAAATGTGATTAACCCCTTTATAGAGACTGCTATGGTGATAGCTGAAGCTTCTGGTCTTCTAGATAAGTTTAAAGGCTTTGAAGGATGGACCTTCACCTTCATCCTTGCTGGTCCTGAACCTGCAATCATAAAGCCTCCTCATCCAAGTAAGTGGAATTGGGAGAAGTATAGACTGTACCTTATATGTGCTAGAAGACCTGACGGCACTTTACTCACAGTTAGAGAATCTTCAGAAATCTTAAAAGTTGAACACGTACCTATAATTGAGCCTAAGTCAGGAAAAGAATTGTTAAGAATTTACGAGAAATCTCTAAATAGTATGAGTGTATTTCTACGATATGGTAATGATAAAATTACGCCAACCATTATTGAGATTAAGTCAACACTATATCCTGAAGCTATGAATTTGAAGTATTATAATGATGCTAAGGCATTAACTATACTTATAACTGAAGGTTACAGAGATGAAGTGTTAAATCTAATTCAGGATGATTATGTTAAAAATCTTGCAAAACAATTCCTACAGACATATGAAGATTTTATTAAACTAATTGAAACTAGAGGTGAAGTTACGGAAGAATTTCTAGAGAAGGTAAGACCTTATGGAAAGGATATTGTTAATGAGTTTATTAAGAGGAATTGGAGAAGAGGATTAAGAAAACTTCTTGCAAACGTTGCAAGTAAAGAGAAGGATATACAGATAGTTCTTGAAGTATTTAAAGATTTGTTAAATACCATAAGGTAAAGAAGAACTTCACTATTGTAGTCATCTCCAAAAACTTTAAGTTATTCTTAAAACCCATATAGCTAGCACACTCAGCGTTGTGATGAGCCGGAGCCGGGTGATTAATGATCGAGGTTAATAGCGCTGAACTATGATTATAAACAACATTCAACTGTTCTTAAGGAGAATATTCAACTACGCATATAGTGAATATAACCTTACTTGTCTAAAATCACTTTTGAGTATAATATCTGAACTAAATGATAAAACTTGTTGAGCAATATTATCTTGTTGATTTATTTTACCATAAATTTATGTTGAAGGGAAAAACGTAGTTGAAAATTAAAACAACGAATATAGTAATGATCATGCGACTGGTAGTAGTTCTGTTGGTATCTGTAGTTAATGATGATAAAGATAGAGAACTTTTACTAATTGAACATATCCTTTACAAACTTACATACCTTGAGTGTGAGAGTGAGTTAAAGGGGTGTAAT
>NJDF01000069.1 GCA_002254895.1 Thermoprotei archaeon ex4572_64 | reverse complement strand
AACTACACCATTAGGTGTCTCTACAATGTACTCGTTATCACTCTGATAGATATTTAGAATTAACCTCATCATCAACACTGCATTAACGTTAAAGGAATATAAATTAAACATGTAAAAATCTAGACATAATAGGTATAGATGTGGGTTAAGTAGTACTTATATATTCTTAAATTTTCTTGAAAGTAGTGAAGAAACGCCTAACAACACTCGACGTGATAGCTATAACTGGAGAGTTGAAAGAACGTATGGTAGGTACTATCATTGATAAAGTTTACAGAATAGACTTAAAATCGTTAGTTGAGAGACATAAAGTCGAGAACATATATAATCCTGGATTTGAAAGAATAGTCATGATAGAGTTTCACGATGATTCAAAGCTCGTAATCGAGCTTTTAGAACCCTTTAACCTCATTTACATAGATTCTAGAGACCTTATTAGATGGATTTTAAAAGTATATGAAAGTAGAGATAGAACTTTAAAGATAGGATTAAAATATAGTCCCCCTCCTAAAACCTTCATAAATCCAGAGCTCTGCACTTATGAAGATTTTGAAAAAACCATACTAAGTAGAGATGAAAGTGTTAGCAGAGTATTAGCTAGAAATTTTGGTCTTGGTATGGAAGTAGCGTTGGAATTGTGTTACAGAGCTAGTCTTGACTTTAAAATGAAGGCAAGTGAGTTATCAAGTAGACAGATAGATTTGCTATTTAAGGAGTTGAAAGATATTATAATTAGAGTTAGAAACTTATCTCTAGAACCAACAATCTATTTGAGTAATGGAAAGCCAATTACTGTGACCCCTATACACTTCTATTCAATAGCCTCTAACGAGAAGAGAGTTTTTGAAAATTTCAATCAAGCAGTTGATGAGTATTTCCATGAATTAGAGGTTGAAGAGTATACTGAAAGTATAGCTAAAACTAAGCTTCAAGAGATTTATAAATTAAGAAGAAGTATTGAGGATGTTGAGAGCAAGATTAGGGATTTTGAGGAGAAAATTAATGACCTAAAAAGGAAGGCAGAACTTCTCTTAATGAATAAGTACCACATAGAGGAAATTCTTGAAGAAGCTAAGAAATATTGGATCATGTATAGGTCAAGCAGTACAGATTCAATTAAGGACTTACATAGTGGTGAAGTTTTTGTTGAAGATTTTGATCCATCAAGCAGAGTACTAGTTATAAATATTCACAATGTCAAGATACCTATCAAACTTGATATCAAGCTTGGCCAAATTATTAATGAAGTTTATAGTAAAGTTAAGGATCTAGAGAGAAAAAGAGAGAAGGCTCTTAAAAGTCTTGAGGAGTTGAGAAATAGAGTTATAAGTCTCGAGAAATCGATAAGTAATGATAAGTTAAGAAGTGCTGAACAGATAAGGAAGATCATGTATGGTGTTCACGAGTGGTTTGAGAGGTTTAAATGGTTCATAACAAGTAACAACTTTCCCATCATTGCCGGTAAGGATGCTTCACAAAATGAATTAATTGTTAAGAAGTATTTAAGAGCTTGGGATTACTTTTTCCACGCCGATATTCCAGGAGGTGCTGTCGTCATTATGAGATTAGGTAAAGATAAGAGGCCAGACATCATAGACATTAAAGAAGCTGCACAATATGCAGCTTCAAATTCAAAAGCATGGACGCTAGGATTGACAAGCATTGATGTATATTATGTTAGTGGTGAGCAGGTAAGTAAGGAGGCACCTGCAGGTGAATACTTAAGTAAGGGTAGTTTCATGATTTACGGTAGAAAGAACTGGATAAGAGGAGTTGTGTTGGAGTTAGGTGTCGGTTTAAGAGTTGATGAAGTAAGGAGAAACCACGAAGTCTATCAGATATACCGCTTAATCTCAGCTCCACCTCACATCATTTCTAAACTCTCAAATGCCTATGTAGTACTAATACCAGGAAGTTTTAGTAAAGGTGAGATTGCGAAAGAGATTAGAGAATTTTTTGAAGAGACTTTGAGTAAAAAAGTATCAAAGTATGTACTCATTGATGAAATTGTAAGCATGCTTCCAGGTCCATCAAAGATAAAATTCACAGGTGTGGGTAATCCCATTGATTGGGAAGTGATTAGAGGTGTATTTTCAATTTAAACTACTAGCAAAAGTAAATACATACACTCTTAATAGAGAGCTCTTAATACTTGACTCCATGCTTGGATGGTTAGCAAGATGGTGTAGACTTCTAGGTGGATTGGTAAACATCACACAAGTATTAATAGAAAGTTAAGTAAGTGTAGAGAAATGCTTAGAAGTGTAGTGACTATAAGCATTAATAATCAACTCTACGTGATCTACACGAGTATTACCTAAATCTAACACCATGTAATGCTTAATAAGGTCACCTTAAAGACTTAACTTCGTGCTTATGAAACTCTTTAAGCCATTGACCATTAATGATGCTAAAGTACTTATAAGATATGCTAGATATGCTATAATGAATAATCTTGGTCTTGAGTATGATTTTTCAAGTAAGGAGTCTGAAGAACTTAATAGATTGAGAAATCTAAGATATGGAGTTTTTGTATCTATTGAGAAGATAGTCTTTTCTGACGGTATGTTTAAGAGAATTTTAAGAGGTAGTGTTGGCACCTTAAATCCCATAAATAATCTTGTTGATGATGTGTTTGTAATAGCTTTACATTCAGCATTTAATGATCCTAGATTTTCACCCATAACAGCTGCAGAATTTAGACACTGCATTATTGAACTAACAGTGATCTCAGAACCCATAAAGGTTAGTCTTGAATGGTTGCTAGATAACTTAGTACTTGGTTATCATGGAGTACTAATACATAGCAATAATGAGAGCAAGGTCATACTTCCACAAAAGATGGTTGAGTATGCAGAGGATTACTATAGAGAATATGGAGAAAAGCTAGGTAGAAAGGAGTTGATCAAGATGCTTGAGAATGAGTATAAAATTAATGAGGGTAAGCTTCAAGTCTTTCAGACACAAATCTTCTATGAAGTAGAACCTGATAAGGACATTATTGAGAGAAGACTATACTGCAAATTAGGTTATACACAATTCTAGGAAGGTATGATGATTATGAGAATTTCATTAAAGATCTAGTAAGTACTCTAAGATCTGAACTTAGCAAAAGAGGTGTTGATCCAGATAAGATAAGCTTAACATTAATAAAGATAAAACCTGAAGTTATTGATGATGTATTGAAGATGGCTAATAATCCTGAAATTAAACCACCTTCACATCTTAAATACTTAATCCAAGTTCTGCGTCAAGATAACGTAACCACAATTCCGACAATTATCATTAATGGTAGAAAGGTATTTGAAGGTTCTCTACCAAGTCGTGATGAACTTGAAAAGTTACTTTATGATGAAGTCTCTAAAGAATTCAACATCACGTTTGAAATTACTAAACCTGAAGAAGAACTAACCATTCCTAGACCTGTTGTTGAGGAAAGACCATTCTCTGTTGAATCATCTCTTTCACATAAATTCATTCTTGGAAAACCTAAGACTTGCAGAGAGTGCATATACTTTGGTTCTGAAACATATTACTGTTTCCTACTTGGCTGTAAAGTTGAAAATCCTGAAAAGCCAATCTGTAAGTCGGAGTAGCTTTAAAAGGAGTTCGTAAGTCTTCATTTAACTATGAGTAGTATTAAAGTTCTAAAAGGACTAATTTACTCGATTAGACGGGGAAGTAATGCGCGCTTAAATCACGCCTTGATAGTTATTCCAGGGATTGAATCCATTAAAGAACTTCAAAAGTTTGTTGGTAAGAAAGTTGTATGGAAGTCACGAACAGGTAAGCTATTTGTTGGAAGAGTTAAGAAGGTATGGAATAGAAAGGGTGACTTACTTGTCATTTTCAGAAAAGGTTTACCTGGACAAGCACTTGGTACTGAAGTAGAGATTATTATGGAGCAGAATGTTTAGTAGAAGAAGAGAATTTACAGACCCACCAATACTTATAGGAACCTTGTTTTACTTAAATGATCCACTAGTTCTTAATGCAGAGTCTGGTGAAGTTAAGAAAGAAGAGGTAGAAGAACTTGTAAATCTATATGTAGATCTATGTCGAGAATATAATCTCAAATGTACATTAGATATACATGCCGTTAACATTAGCGCATTTCAGAGGTATATAGAGTACATACTCAACCTCATACCTAAAGACTGGGTCATCCTACTTGACAATACTGATAAGTACTTAAAGATGAGTATTGCTAAGTGGTGTTTTGAGATAGGTGTTAATGATAGAGTCATAATAAATTCTATCAACAGCAGGATCGATAATGATGAACTTGAAACCTATGTAGATAGTAAAGTTGCGGGTTTCGTGATTTCTGAATATCATCCAAATATTGAAACTAGATTTCAATTAATTAATGATGTACTATGTAAATTATCAAAATATAGTCTTGATAATAAGATTATACTTGTAGATCTTGCAACTATGGATATTAAGGATTTAAGCATGGTCATGAAGAGTGTTAAACATTTTAAAGAGAGAATTTCAAAACACTACCTAATTGGCTGTGCTCCAATAAATGCGGTCTACACTTGGAGAAGAATTGAACATACAAAGACAGGTAGAGAAAAGTACTTCAAAAACATTAGACAATATCTTAGATGTTTCATAACAGCACTTTGTGCTACAAATCCTGATATGGATTTCATCTTTTTTGGACCTTTAAAAGACGCGCCGTACGTGTTAACGTTAGTTACGTACATTTTAAGCACTGATTTCAGTTTTGCAAGAATTAAGCTTTCCGACAATGACTTAGTAAGTATTGATCTTGAAGATTATGGTGAACTACTGATAAAGCTCAGACGTCACGAGAAGAGCAGAATGGTTAAAACTTTAAAGAGTGGTGAAGGTGTTGAGAAGAATTTACTAGATGTATTTGTACATTCTCTAGTAAATCTTGATGAGAGTGTCATCAATACTGTTCAAGATATGTTAAGTAAAGGTCTTGAACCATCAGTTATAATTGAATATTTGAAGAGAGGTATGGACATCATTGGTGAGAAGTATGAGAACGGTGAGTACTTCTTATCAGAATTGATACAAGCCGGTGAACTGTGTGAAAAAATTCTTCAAGTAATAGAACCTCTCTTTAAATCTAAAGTTAGAAGTAGTGTTAAGGTAGTTCTAGGCACCATTGAGGGAGATATTCACAGCATTGGTAAAAATCTTGTGAAGATGATATTTACATCTCACGGATTTAAAGTAATTGATTTAGGGGTTGACGTTTCTCCTGAAAAATTTGTAAAAGCAGTGAAGGAGGCTAATGCTGAAGTATTAGCTATAAGTGCCTTACTTACAACTTCAGCTTTAAGAATTAAAGATGTTGTTAAACTTCTGGAGAAGGAGGGATTGAGAAATAGAGTGAGAATAATCATTGGTGGTGCAGGTGTTAATGAAAATTTCGCTAAAGATATAGGTGTTGATGCATATGCTAAGGATCCCTTCGAGGCTATAGATAAAGTTAAGAAACTACTTGAAGATTTGAGATAGAAAGACCACTATCTGAGAATTATCATTCCGAAAAACATTATCGAGGCTATCAAGAATAGAAGTATCCATACGATAAGATTTCCCTTAGCAATCTTAAGACCATCCAGCATGGGAAGTGGTAGTAAGTTAAAGAATGCTAGTGATGCATTTACAGTAAATACTATTCCAAAAGTGATAGCGAGAGATTTAACCATTAGTAGAATCATGGATACTGTAGCGAAAACTATGTTAGTTAAAGGTCCTGCAAGAGCAATATAAAACTCATCTCTCCTTAATCTCTCTCTATCAATTACGAACTTCCAACTCATCTTAGGCCCTATATATACGGCACCAGGCGCTGCAATTACTATACCTGTTACCGATAATATTATGGCTATTAGTAGACCTAAGGTCCATGCCTTAAAGCA
>NJDF01000003.1 GCA_002254895.1 Thermoprotei archaeon ex4572_64 | reverse complement strand
TAAGAACATGGCGCTGACCTATGACACCCTGGGAAAACATAAGGAAGCTTCCGAGTGCCTCAGACATGCGTTGGAACTTGAAGAGAAGGAAAAGAAGGAGGAGGAAAAGAGAGAAGAGTCTATAGAGTAGTTAAGTAATCATTAAATCCATAAAAAATCCCAAAATCAAAATTACGGTAAGGTAAGTAAGACTTACTTTCAAACTCCTCAAATTCTCACTAAATTCTCTATAAAGTCTAGAAATCACTATCACGCCCGTCGTGAAGAGTATGAGCTGAGTAAGTGCTAGCAATGATGTGGGTATAGTTGTGTCTAGAAATTTAAGTTCCATAAATATTAGTGGAAATGAGATTATTGATATACATAATGCAAGTTCAATAATCTTGATCCACTTACGTATTAATCTAAAGCATAGATTTCTTAAGAACTTATCAATCATGTATAGGTTAAAACCTAGACGTATTCCAGTATTATCAATCTGTCCTTTAAGGTCTTGAAGTACGAGCTTACTTATAAAGTCATTTTCAGAGACATCCAACAATGCTTTAATAACTCTACTCTTAAGTGAAGGTGATGATAAGTTAGTAATGATTGAGTAAGTTATTGATGTATCACTGTGAGGTATTTTCTCAAGCACTTGACTTAAAGAATCCGTTAGTTCAGACCAGTTGGTTACTGTTCTAGTTAGAAACTTATTAACTCTAAGTTTAAACCTTCTAATTCTTTTTAACAGAATTAGTGTAGAGATGATAGTTACTGCAGGTATGAGTATAACTATGGAGACTGTCGTTAGAACTGAAAGTACTAAAATGATTATTGGCGTAATTGCAAAGATTCCTAAACAGAAGATTAGTATTCTCTCAAAATTATCAAATTCAGACATGATCTTTACCTTAACTAGATCAATTATGTGTTCAACCTTCATACAGGCACACCCATCTTGATAAGTTCTTTCTGAAATCTTTCACTAAATTTCAGTGGATGCATATTGCTTCTAAGCAATTTCTTCAAAATATTCTTAATTTTGAGCATCAAGTCTTCACTCACACTTCGTGAGTACTTCACATCAATTACTTTCCTCACAACCTCATATCTAGCAGTCCTAACTATGACTAGCTTCTCCAATCCGTGAATATTGAGATTAAAAAGTCTAAATCTTTCAGCAAGATTTTCAGGAGAATCTGCATGAGACGTTCCAAGTACTTGAAGTCCAGAAAGAACTGAGTGGTTATAAGCTTCAAAGTGATTTTTCTCCCTCAACTCGCCAATGATCAAGATACCCCAACCTCTATGTAGTGTTTTTAAGACTTCAATTAACTTATCAGTACTTCTAATCTTAACCTGTAAAGTCTTAGGAATACTTATGGACTCGTCAGTCTCGTCAATGTAAATTCTTCGCCAAGAATACGGTATTGTTAAGTCGATAGCATTTAATAGGGTAGTCTTTCCACTACCTGGCTCTCCAATAATGATGAGGTTACTTCTTGAAAGAACTTGAGCAATTATTAGTGATGCTTGATCAAGACTTAACATTCCATTACCAATTAGGTCGGTCATAGTGAAGATTCTCTTATGCTTTCTAATGTGTACTGAATATCCATCAGTTACTGGCCATCTATCAATACTAACTCTAGTTCTGAGTGAACCAACATTTAGAGAAAATTTAATACTAGGGTTATCAGGACCTAACCTATATCCACTTAAATTTGCGAGCTTAACTAATTGCTTAATAAGTTCTTCATGATTAACATCTACTACTTTATAGAGATCTCCCTTCTTAACAATGTAGAGACCATTTAGAGTTATATATACATCCTCCACATCCTTATCTAGAAGTACTAGTGCTAATTCAAGAAGTTTCAAGCTTGAAAATGTTAATATAATTGAAAGTTTATCAAGTCCTGTCAACGCTTTACATATAGTGTATCTAGTTTGTAGAAGTTCACTTATTGAGAACTCTGATGATGGAACAGTAATTGATAGTAATTTAGAGAGAACTTTAAGATAATCATTTCTATACAAGTTATGGTTAATTCTAATAATCTTAGATACATCTCGTTTAACTACTTTGAAGTGTAGCTTTAACTTTTCTAAATTTTCAAGTAAATTGTAAATACTTCCTAATTCAAGACTCTATTGATGATTAGCTATGATGTTTAAGACACTAATTTCCAACGTATTTTTTGACATACTCTCTCAAAGTAACAATGCTTATACCTAATGTCTGGCTAATTGTTGTTAAGCTCAGCTTTAAACCTAGTTCACGAGATGCTCTGTATATTAGAGCTGCAGCTAAGACTTTAGGATTCTTACCTTGTAGTGTAGACTTACTTATTTGCCTTAAAGTAAGGATAACCTTCTTATAAACTCTCAATCTCTCATCACTAGTAAAGTTAAGCTTACTTAATGCATATTTCGTGTAGGATAGTATCCTATCTCTAGTGGAGTAACTTATCCTTCCTATTTCTGGTATAATTTTTACTAGATCTCCAAAAGTTACTCTATGACCTTCAGCTTTGAAGTGCTTAATTAAGTCTTTACTACTTATTGGTAAGTTATGTACAAGTATTGTGTATATTAATGCTGCTGCAGCTATCTTGTAGTAAGTCATTTCTAAACTCTTTCCCCTTCTAACAAGCTCTAGAAATACTTTCTCAGCATACCTTGCATATCTACGCTCAATACCTAACTTTTCGCAAACATCTCTAATGCAGTTCAGAATTCTCGTATAGTTACTAAAACTCCTTGCTCTTAACTTCTCATTGATGATTTTTAATTTTTTAAACATTAATAATCTAGTTAACGCCTCGTGTTTAGCATCCTTCCTAATCTTCATTTCTAGAGATTTGTAATCAAGTTTTGAGAAGTCTTCAAATGGTGATGCTTGATCACTCATCTTAATGGGAATCTCATACTCTCTTTCAAGTACCACACCACACCCTGTACACACGTATTCTCCTCTTTCTGAATCTAGAATTACAATTCCATTACAGTATGGGCATTTCATGATTTGTATATTTAATTTGTAGTTAATAAGTAAGGTGTTGATTTATGATGATGCTTACGGTTTACACGTTTTAACTAGACATTCTCTATGATAAAACTTTCAGTTAACTCAGTTTCTTTATACCAATATATACTCTATCGCCAACTTCTAGAGAAGTATCTACATTTTTGAGTTCAAGTATCAAACCACCTATAGATATTCTGACAAACCTTTCACTTACATAATACACTAAACCCCACATGTAGATGTCCCAATTGACCTTGTAGTTCTCATCCTTTACTTTACTTAAACTTATCTTCACTTTATTACCTACGGTTATTGGTATCTTGATAATACTTGAGGGATACTCTAAATACATGCATGTTCCTGATGAACTCTCAAGTTCCAAACCATCAATTCCTCGATATGGCAGTTTCTTCACATTCTTAACTTCAAACTCTTCAACTAAGTTCATAAGTTACGTAGTTGGGAAATATATATAAACTTTTAACTTTAAACTCTAAATTAATGGCTTCAGCATCCTTATTAAGTGAAGCTAATAGGAGATTCATTATTGAGCTTGCAAATATGTTGAATAAGGAGGTTCAAGTAATTACTACTAATGGCATTAAGTATAGAGGTTCACTTGTAGGTGTTGATTCATCACTAAACATCATTATTGCAAATGCTATTACAGATAGAAATGAGAAATATCCAAGAGTAGTAATTATGAACCATACTGTTGCACAGATGATACTTCTTGAAGAACATCTAGATCTTAGAGATTTTGCTAAGTATTTAGAGAGATACTTTCCAGGAATGGTAAGATATGTCGAAGAAGCAAACATTGTACTTGTCGGTGATAAGGTTAGAGTAACTGAGGCTGGTGTTGAAGGTGTTGGACCTATAGCTAAGAGAGTTAAGGAAATATATGATGAGTACTTAACTAAGAGAAGGTAATGTTTGAAATTCTCGACAAGTGTTTAGCCGGTAGAGTTGGAAAGCTATACACTAAGTCTGGAGTAATTGAGACTCCAGCACTTTTTCCTGTAATTAATCCATTAAGACAGATTGTGCCTCTCTCAGAGATTGAAAAGATAGGTTATAGACAAGTAATAACTAACGCGTACCTCGTGATGAAGAACTTTAGAGATCTTGCTGTAGAGCTGAAAATACACAATATACTTGATTGGAGAAACGTCATTATGACAGATTCAGGAGCTTATCAATTAATGGAGTACGGATTCATAGATATCGATCCAGACGACATACTTAAATATCAAATAGATATTGAGACTGATATTGCAGTTATTCTAGACATACCTAGCAGAGTAGACACTTCAAGAATTAAAATTATTAATGATGTTGAGGAGACTCTAAGAAGAGCGAGAAGAGCATTGGAGTACTTGAAAATAATTGATCCAAATCATAAGACACTAATTGTTGGACCTATACAGGGAGGTATAAATTTTGACATTCTACAGTACTCTGCAAGATGTATGAGCAAGCTGGACTTCGACATATATGCTATTGGTAGTCCAACAACACTGCTTGAAGAGTATGATTTTAGATCAATCATTAAGATGATAATTACTGCTAAATCATACTTACCATTAGGAAAGCCTATACATCTTTTTGGTGCTGGTCACCCACTAATAATGCCATTATCGGTAGCCTTAGGTGTAGACTTATTCGATACTGCAAGTTATGCATTGTATGCTAGAGATGATAGATTAATTATGAGAGATAGAACTGTTAGATTAAATGAACTCTCTACAGAGTACATACCCTGCTCATGCCCTACATGTAGTAAGTACTCAGTGAAAGAATTGAAAGAACTTTCAAAACAGGAGAGAGAGAAGTTAATAGCCATTCATAACCTGTACGCACTCCATAGAGAGATTGAAGAAGTTAAACAGAGAATTAAAGAAGGTACTTTATGGAATTATATAGAAGAGAAGGCATGCTCATGCTCAAAACTTCAAAATGCATTGATAGAGTTGAAACTATTCTCAAAGATTTTTAAGAAAATTGATTTAGAGACAAGAGGTAAAGTTCACGGTTTAGAAATTATTACTGAAATTGACAGACCTGAATGTGAAAGATATGTAGAGAAGTTAATTAGTAACTACGTTCCACCACCAAAGAAAGTATTACTAATTATTGAGGAGTTTAAAGAAAGACCGTATACTCGAAATGTACTATTTAGGACTCTTACTGAGAAGTTGCGGAGAATGAATATTCTAAGTCATGTACACATTGCCTTCCTCAACCCAATTCTTGGAATAATACCTCACGAACTTTCAGAAGTATATCCAGTCTCACAGCATGAGTATTCTGAACTAGTTTTTGAGAAGTACTTGGAGAGAAATATTGACGTGTTGAGAAGATATTTACTTAAAACTAATTATGAGATTGTAATCTTCTTAGTCTCTGATAGATACTTAAAATCTAAGAGTATTTTCAGAATTGGGTATAAGAGAATTCTCATCATTAAGATAGGGGAGATAGAGAGTCTCTACTCAATAGCTGATTGGCTTGCATTGCTGATAAAGAGAGTCATATATAGTATGGAGGGCCACCTTCCCTCTTCTCAAGAGCTCTCCTAGCTTCTTCAAGCTCCTTCTCATAAGCTTCAGCAAATTCTCTTAATTTTTCAGTATTTATAGGTACGTTAAAGACTCTTGAGAAGAATTCTAAACCATTAATTGATGCTAAAGGATCAGCTCTCCACTTATTAGCGTAAGGAAGAATTGCCATTGCAGGATAGTTAAGTCTCTCAAACTCGTTCAGGAGTAGTGCTAGAGGCCCTACAACTAGATAATTTATATCCATCTCTTTAGCATTACCTGTAGGGTAGTTAAGCTTCTTATAGCTTGATGTCGTTACTACTCTTAAATTATCAGTATCAGGACCACGTAGTTCACTATCAAGACCACCAAAGAGTATTACCATTTTATAACCATTCAAATAGACCCATCTTGCAAGTTTCTGCATAAGTTCTCTCATATACTTATCAAAAAAGCTCCAGTGAGTTATGAATATGGTTATTCCATACTTTTCAGATGAGTAGAGTTCTCCAGGTGTTGATAAGACATCCTTACTAAATATGTGTGCAGAGTATGGTGGTTCGTATGGAGTTTCTATGAAGCCTACTCTCTCACATTTAAGGTCAGTAATTAAGTGTCTAATTGATAAGTAGCCTACAAGTCCAATTCCTTGAAATCCCGTTATGAATATACTCCTATTAAGTACAGGCTTAATCATTTTAAATCTTATACTCTCTTTCATAGTCTTTCACCTTTCCCTCAACTCCTTGATGATCTTATTTAAGTAGGTTACTTCTGAAGTTACGTCAATCTGAACTAGTGGTGTTTTATCTCTTGGACATTCAAAATTGAAGTCATATGCTTCATCGAGTGAATACCTCTTAAAGCATGTTGGACAGAGGTATGGTGTACTTGATGATAATTCTCTAACAATATGTGTTAATTTCTCAATAATATTGTTAATTCTTGCGCGAATGAATCTTGAAATCTTATCTTTACTTAATGACCATTTATACTCGTATCTATATTGATTTGCAGTTTCACGAACAAGATCAATAACGCCTAATCGATATAAGAATTGCAATACTTTTCTAACATCTGTTGGATTTGCATTTACTAGAGAAATCACCTTCTCATCACTCATGTGTTCGTTTCTAGATAGTAAGACATTTACAATATTTACTGCAAGTTCACCCATACTTTCACTATCAAACTCTAGGGATGTCCTTCTCTTAACGTAGTTTATGAAGAGTTTAACCTCAAAGTTACTACTCATTAAATATCTACCTTCAATCCTTGAGTACTTATCCAATTTAAAATCTTACCTAAATTTTGCTCATGAGTATTAAGTACTACTGAACCATCTATGAAATTGACACTAGCAATACTGTATATCCATTCGGGAAGCTTTTCAGGATTAATCTTTAATCTAAGTTTAATGAAGTTACTTAATCTGTTTATAATCATCATTTTTAGTTCATTAAAGCCAATACCGTACTCTGCAGAAATTGAAACTATGTCATTAGTATTCATATACTTCTTAACAATACTGATCTTCTCATTTAATTCATCAGAACTTACTAAGTCGATCTTATTAAGTATAGGTAGTATTTTAGAAGACGATATAGCTAGACTGTTCAATATTTTTAAAGAGCTTTGCAACTTCCTTTCAAATTCCCTATCAGAGTCACTAGTGTCAAGTACTAGTAAAATTAGGTCTGAATGTCTTATTTCTTCAATTGTTGCGTAGAAAGATTCGACAAGTAGAGGTGGTAAATCATCTATAAAACCTACAGTGTCTGTAATTATTGCTTTCCTACCATCAAGTACTATTAGTCTTGAGTACGTATCTAAGGTCGCGAATGGTCTACCATCTCTATACTTGAACTCTCTACTTAATCTATTGAAGATCGTTGTCTTACCAGCCATGGTGTAGCCTGTAAGTACGATCTCGGGTATTCCATAATTTCTTCTCCTAACTATTATGGAAGCTCTTCTCTCATGAACCTTACTTAACTCTCTCTTAATGTTTGTGATTCTTTGTCGAACATGTCTATAGTATGCCTCTACAGCATATTCACCAGCGCCATGAAAACCTATTTGCTCACCAAGCTTTACAAGTCTTATATACTCTCTAATTCTTGGAAGTTCATATCTTAATCTAGCAAGTTCTATCTGTAATTTAGCTTCCTTACTACCTGCTCTCTTATCAAAAATTTCAAGAATGAGTTGAACTCTATCAATTACTCTAATTTTAAGCTCTTTCTCTAAATTGAAGTATTGTGTAGGTTTTAGATGATGATAAGTAATCAGTGCATCAATATTTTGTCCTTTAACATATTCTTTAACTTCACGTAGCTTTCCATATCCGAGATAGTATCGTGGATCTTGACTTCTACGCTGAATCACTACATCAACAACATTATAACCTGCAACTTCTGCAAGAACTTTAAACTCCTCAACTTTGCTCTTAATTACATCCTCATCAACATATACTAGCAGTGCTTTGCTCTTACACACTACAACTTAATGTGTATTATATTTTTATAAATCTTAACTTTAAGATTTAGACTTCCTATCTCTCCTCCTAATCTCAACAATATCTCCGAGAGTTAGTTCGTGTTTACTAGATGTTGAGGTTATGCTCGGCTCTTCAATCTTCTCTCTAATTAAAGTTATGTTTAGTACTTTCTCAAGTTTTCTCGCTAATTCAAGATCAGGTATTAATTGTCCTTCCTCAATTCTTCTAACTACGCTCTCCTTAACACCTATGATTTTAGCTAAAGCATCTCTTGAAAGACCAAGACCTTCACGTGCAGTCTTTACTAGGTCAGCATAGTCTTCAACGATTTCAAGTCTATCAATACTTGCTCTCTTCCTTAAAGGTTGATACCTAATAGTTACGTTCTTTTGAGCATAGTGTTCTCTAACTGTTGGTCTTTGTTTTGTAGTTGTTGGTTTTGATAATACCTTAACATTCTTAGTACTAACATACTTACTAGCACATGCAGAACATAACGCTAAAACCGCACCCTCAACCTCGACAATAATTGGTTCACCAGTAATGATATTACCACAAATATCGCAAGTTATCAAAGATATCACCCAGTTAAAATTCAGAAATTTAAGACTATTAAAAGATTTTTCTAGAACTCCTCTCAGTGAAATGTTGATTTGACATAACCTTAATGTAACTTCCTCATCATGACGTAGTAGTTTCAAAACACTCATAACATTAAAAAGAGTAATTAAGCTTTATAACTATATGAGAATCACCTTTCTTAGTGGTGGTTGCGGTACACCTAAGCTTATTGAAGGATTTCGAAGAATAGTTGGTGATGAGAATATCACAGTCATTACAAACATTTCCGACAATTTTTGGTGGAATGGACTCTACATATGTCCAGACATAGATACAGTAACATACTTATTCGCAGACATGTTAGATACTAGTAAATATTGGGGTGTAAGAGGTGACACATTCAACTTTCTAAATTTTGCAAGAACTTTAGGTATAGAAATGGATTGGTTCAATATTGGTGATAAAGATCTAGCAATACATGTAGTTAGAACTTACTTACTGAAAAAAGGTTATAGACTTTATGAGATAACGAAATACATAACGTCAAGATTAGGAATTAAAGCAAAGATATTACCTGCAAGTAATGACGAGATAACGACATATGTACTTACACCTAGAGGTGAAATGCATATACAGGAATATCTCGTCAAGTATAGGTCTGAACTTGAAGTTTACGGCATAGTATTTAAAGGCCTAAACAGTGCTAGACCAGCACCTGAAGTAATTGAATCTTTAAAAGAGTGTGATATCGTGATCATAGGTCCAAGCAATCCTGTAAATAGTATTGGACCAATAGTTAAGATTAGAGAAGTGTATGAGACTTTAAGAGAAGTTAAGAGTAAAGTAATTGCTATTTCACCATTAATTAGAGGCAAGCCATTAAAGGGGCCAGCTGATAAGTTTATGAGAGCACTTGGCTACGAAGCCTCACCAATAGGTCTTGTAGAGATGTTTAGAGATGTAATTAACGTAATTATTATAGATGTGCAAGATGAAGCTTTTAAAGATTTGATTGAAGATGAGTTTAACGTTAAGGTATACGTAACTAATACCATAATGAATACTCTCGATGATAAGATTAGATTTTCAAGAGAAATCTATAACTTGTGTAAAGCAATTACACCTCAAACATAGATCTTCAAAATTCTGTACAAAGTATCTCTCTGTGCTGGAATTCTATTAATACTTCTGATAATCCTCACCATCTCATCAACACTTAGAGATGTTCCGTAAGTAGAACCTGCAGCTCTTGAGATATTTTCTTCCATAAGAGTTCCTCCCACATCATTACATCCTGCATAAAGTAGTGTTTGTGCAAACTTTACACCCAGCTTTACCCATGATACTTGAATATTTTTAATGTAGTTATTTAAGTATATTCTCGCTATGGCATGCATCTTAACGTCTTCAATTCCGGAAGAGCTAGGTCTAGCTCTACCTTCAAGATATAGTCTAGTCTTATGGTGAATGAATGGTAAAGGTATGAACTCTGTAAATCCCTTAGTTTCTCTCTGAATATCTTTAATAATTCTCAAATGCCTAACTCTATGTACGTTTTTCTCAACATGACCGTACATGATGGTTGCTGTTGACTTTATACCAAGACTATGTGCTGTTCTTATTATTTCAACCCATGTCTTGGTGTTAATCTTGTTTGGACAGATAATCTTCCTAATCTCATCATCAAGAATCTCAGCGGCAGTGCCTGGTATTGAATCTAGACCATACTCTTTAAGCATCTCTAATACTTCACGATAATCCATATTCATGATTTCAGCTATGTGATGAATTTCTTGTGGTGAGTATGCATGAATGTGAATATGGGGATATCTTCTCTTAATCTCTTTAACAATGTTAATATAGTACTCTGGTGGTAATTTAGGATTGATACCTCCCTGAATACAGACCTCCGTAGCACCTTTTCTCCAAGCCTCTTCAACTTTTCTTAAAATCTCACTGATACTTAATGTATAGCTTTCTCTTTCAATACATTTAGAGAAAGCGCAGAATCTACAACCAATGATGCAGTAGTTTGTGTAGTTTATATTTCTATTAATTACGAATGTTACGACATCACCTACACTTAACCATCTAAGATAGTCAGCACAGAGAACTGTAAGCCAGAGCTCCAAGCCTTCACATTCAAAGAGTGTTAGAGCTTCCTCATCACTAATGTCTTTAAGACTTAAAGCTTTATCTAGTACTGACGCAACTCCGGAATCGATGTGTTTGAGAAGCTTATCGATTATGGTGATGATATTTTCATAACTATTCAAGTACTTCAAATTCTTTCTTAACAAATCCATAATCATCAACTAGTAATTGAACTCTATCTCTTAAATTTTCATGTACATAATTTATCATTTTTGTAAATTTAGGATATATTGGTAATCTTTCTCTCAATACGTATCCATAGCTTTCAGTTACATTACGAAGAGTTCCAATTCTTGGCCATGGGTTTTTAGGATTAATGTAGTCTATGGTTATTGGTGAAATACCGCCCCAATCATTAATACCTGCTAGTAAGTATAGTTCATAATTTCTCTCAAGATTGGGTGGTGCTTGAATACTTACTTTATCTTTAAAGATAAGTCTTGCAATAGCTATTGTTTTGAGCATATCTATAAGTGATGGTGGTTCATGAGTACTCATTAGTGTTCCTTTCTGTGGTTGAAAATTCTGTATGATTACTTCCTGAATATGTCCATACTCGTCATGAATTTTCTTAATTTCAAATAATGACCTTACCCTCTCTTCAACAGTTTCACCAATACCTACTAAGATACCTGTAGTGAATGGTATTTTTAAAGTACCTGCATTTCTAATCATTTCGAGCCTAATCTTGGGGTGCTTAGTTGGTGATTCATCATGAGGCATACCGGGTAGGCATAATCTCTCACTAATACATTCAAGCATTAGACCCATACTTACAACATATGGTTTTAACATTCTCATCTCATCAAGATCTAAAACACCAATGTTGGTATGTATTAGCATTATCTTAGTCTTCTCTAGAATACATCTACATACATCAAGTACGTACTCTACAAATGATTCGTAACCCATAATTTTCAATTTCTCTTTAATCTCGACGTACTTAGTTTCAGGCTTCTCACCCGTACATATGAGCACTTCCTTAACCTTCAACTTCTCAGCATGTTTTACGAGATTTAAGACTTCATTAATGTTCATGAATATGGCATCTCGATCTTTAGGACTTCTTCTAAAACCACAATATCTACACCTATTTCTACAAATGTTAGTTAATGGTATGAATATCTTTCTAGAATATGTAATGATTTTATTAAAGCATTTATCTCTAACATACCTAGCCACATGTAGTAGTAAGTTAAGTTCTAAGTCATTTGCTTCCATAAGTATTAAAGCATCATTTCCCTACATAATGCATTATAAAACTCCTCTCTAATTTTCACAATAATTTACATGTAGAGTTAAAAATTATGCATAACTTAACATCACTACATAGAGCTCTCAAGACTTACTCTACGATTAGAAGTGATGGTAGGATTAATGCTTCTCACATCAATTCTTAACACTCTCGTTCAATTACTAGTAGAATTGACAATATGCTAATTAGTGTAGAGAGTAGTATGTGAGAAAACCTAGGTAAGTGTGAGTATTGAGTAGTGCCGGGGCCGGGATTTGAACCCGGGACCTCCCGGTTATGAGCCGGGCGCTCTAACCAGCTGAGCTACCCCGGCTTCTCTATAGTTTTAATGCATTATTTAGGTAATTAAAGGTTTTTCTATATGTCACATTAATTCTCTATTACTTAATGTATCTACATTATTGACTTTATCAAATACTTTTAAATTCTTCCATCAGCACTACTTACAGTGGTTTTTGGCTTATCTGTTGTTGGTTGTTCAAGTAGTTGTGGTAAATCTTTAATAACAGCTATTATTGCTAGATACTTCGCTAAGAAGGGGTTGAAAGTGAGTCCCTTTAAAGTTCAAAACATGTCTCTCAACAGCTATCCTGCAATTAATGGTGGTGAAATTGCTCTTGCACAAGCAATGCAAGCATACTCAGCCTTCACTGAACCTCTTGTAGAGATGAATCCAATACTCATCAAGCCCTTAGGTGAGAATTACTGCGAAGTTATTGTCAAGGGAAGATCTAGAGGAGTATTAACTTTTCAAGAATATTGGAGTAGATTAAAGTTGAGCCAAACTTCATAGATAAAGATATAGCTAATTTGAGAATAACTCATAAGCATAACTTAAACGCAATACTCGTAGTAGATATTAATCGTGGTGGTGCCTTCGCATCTATCATCGGTACTTTAAAGATCTTACCACCAAGATATAGAAAACTAATTAAAGGAATTATTATTAATAAATTTCGTGGCAGTTATGAAATACTTAAGCCAGCAATTGATTGGTTAGAGAGAAAAACTAGCATTAAAGTTCTTGGTGTAATGCCTTATCTTGAAGATACTCACATATGGCCTGAAGATTCTGAAAATCTTGAAGGTTTCGGTAATGGTGATATAGATGTGGCAGTAATTGCATATCCATACATATCCAACTTTAACGATCTTGAACCTCTAAAACTTGAACCAGACGTCTCAGTTAGAATTGTAAGATCAAGACGTAGCTTAGGTGAGCCAGATATAATAATTCTTCCAGGATCTAGAAATGTTTTTCAAAGTCTTGAATGGCTTAAGAGGCAAGAAATTGATAAAGCAATTAATAGACTGTCAGGTTCATGCGTAATAATTGGTATCTGTGGTGGTTTTCAAATACTTACAAGAAGAATAAGCGATCCCTACGGTCTTGAATCCAACACGCCCATACATGCTGATGGTTTGAAAATACTAGATCTAGAGATAAGGTATGGTTATAACAAGATAGTTGCACATACACTAGCAGAAATTCTTGAAAATAATATCTTACCTTCAAGCTACGTTAAAGGTTATGAAATTCGTAGAGGAAGACCAGTATATAATGGCTCATCAAGACCATTACTTAAAGTCTTTGAGAGAAATTTCAAAAAAGTTCAAGATCATGATGGTGGATTTGATGAAAAGTTACATGTTGTAGCCACAAGTCTTCACGGATTTTTAAACAATGTTAAAGTTAGAGAAAGCATTCTCAACACTGTGAGAAAGATGAAGAAATTACCTACAAGAGATAGTTGTGGTGATTGGTTAATGATTCTTGATGAGAATGTTGAGAAGTTTTTGAAAATCTTTAAGGATAATTTCGACACAGATTACCTAGAGAAGTTAATCTTTAATAATTGACGTAATACTTAAAAGTCTTAACATTACGCTTCTAGACCAGTGGTAGTATGGAAACACTTTAAGTAGAGTTTTTAGAAAATACGTGCTTGAATGTCCTAGATGTAAAAAATCATACAATCCCGATCCTTATAAGTTCGCATGCAGTAAGTGTGGAGAACTACTTGATGCAAAGATAATATCTGAGAGAGTTAGGCCTTCATGGAATGATAGGTTTGAAAGAAGAGTACATGTATGGAGATATAGAGACTTATTGCCAGAAATTGACAATGAGAATATAGTTACTCTCTATGAAGGTGGCACACCACTTATTAAACTTTCAGGAAGTAACGTGTATGTTAAGTTTGAAGGACTTAATCCAACAGGATCTTTTAAAGATAGAGGCATGACTGTTGGTGTAAGTATCGCTAAGTCTATAAGAGTGAAGACCATAATCGTCGCATCTACAGGCAATACTGCAGCTTCAGCAGCAGCGTACTCTGCAAGAGCTGGAATTGAATGTTTGGTAGTCTTACCTAAAGGTGGAGTAGCTAGAGGTAAGCTTGTACAAGCTATTCTTCATGGAGCTAAAATTGTAGAAATTGAAGGAAATTTCGATAAAGCTCTTGACCTAGTTATCAGCACAGTCATTAATAGTAAAGTTAAGGGATTAGTGTATCCATTAAATTCTTTCAACGTTTGGAGACTTGAAGGGCAGAAAACTATTGCATATGAAGTTTTCGAAGAAATAGGCATTCCTGATTGGGTAATTGTACCTGTAGGTAATGCTGGAAATATATACGCTATCTGGAAGGGATTTAAAGAACTTCACGAGCTTGGGCTTTGTAATAAACTTCCAAAAATGATTGGTGTACAGGCTGAAGGTGCTTCACCAATAGCTTCAGCATGGATTAAAGGACTTAACCTTCCACTCTTTACAGATAATCCTAGAACTGTAGCTTCAGCTATTAGAATTGGAAAACCTGTAAACTGGTATCGTGCATGGAGAGCAGTATCTGAATCTAGAGGATTCTTCACTACAGTTAGTGATGATGAGATAATTAAGGCACAGAAGATACTTGGCAGAGAAGGTATTGGTGTTGAACCTGCAAGCGCATCATCAATGGCAGCATACTTAAGACTTATAAATGAAGGTGTAATTGATAGAAAGGATTTAACAGTACTTGTCGCTACAGGTCATGGACTTAAAGATCCAGATGTTATTTTGAAAGATTTTCAAACAATAAATGTAAAGAATATTGACGAACTTGTAAATACTGTAATAAATCTTAACAGTACTTGGATAGTATGAGGTTAAGTACTTGCGTAAAGATCTCCTTCTCAATAGCTCACTTACTGAGTAGTGAACTTTCTAAAAGATGTGATAGAATTCATGGTCATAATTATACTCTTGAAGTTTGTTTCACAAAGGATAATCCACTACCTTGGGTTGAAGATTTTAAAAAACTGAAAGAAATTGTTGAGAGCGTAATTTCAGAACTTGATCATCACTTAATACTTCCGGAAAAGATGCGTAATATGATTAACATAGATGAAGATCACGTTAAGTACTTACCTTTAAGTGAAGTTACTTGTGAAGAACTTGCAAGATATTTATGGTTAAGAATTCGTGAGAACCTTGATAGAGAAGATCTAGATTTAAAAATAACAAAGCTTAAACTATATGAGACGAGAAATTCCTGGGTTGAAATAGAGGAATGAGAGTTTGTGAAATCTTCAGAAGTATTCAAGGTGAAGGACCATCACTTGGGAGACCAGCAGTATTTATTCGATTATCAGGTTGTAATTTAAAATGTTGGTTCTGCGATACGAAGTATGCGTGGAGTAGTGGTGAAGAACTTAGTATTGAAGAGTTGATAAGTCATGTCGTGAAGAGTTGTGAAAAATTAATTGTAATTACAGGTGGTGAACCATTACTTCAAGCTACTGAAGTGGAAGAATTAATACTAAAACTACTAAACGTTAAGAACTACATCTTTGAAGTAGAGACTAATGGAACTATTTGGTACAAATTTTCAGATAGAGTTAAAGATCACTTAAGATTGATAGTATCACCAAAAGACTTCATTTATCCCTATCTTGAAGATCTTGTAAAGAACAACATCATTAAGTGGATAAGAATGAAGCATCAAGTATATCTAAAACTTGTAGTAGAGCCTGAATGGTGTAGAGAGTACGTCATGAAGTGGTTAGAATTTACTAGAAAGTTAGGTATTGAGATTTATGTACAACCATTAGATCTAAACTATAGTGTAGACGAGTTGTTAAGCAAGTACGTTCAGCTCTATGAAGAGTTGAAAGATTTAGACGTAATTATTAGACCACAAATGCACAAATTAACTAAATTACCATAAAATGGAGTCAAGCTTAAAAAGACGAAATATACATATTTAAGTAAGATTAGCGGGGGTGCCCGAGTCAGGTCAAAGGGGGCGGGTACGGTTAAGAAGACCGCCGCACTTAGGTCGGGGATTCCCGCAAGATTCCCGCTGGCGTAGGCCTGCGTGGGTTCAAATCCCACCCCCCGCACCATGACTCACACGACTTCTCACTTAACTCAACACGGTCATTAGCAATTACGTGTTTCTCAACAATGGTCTTCAATTACGCAATCTTAACATCCTCTTAAGTTCCTTCAATTCTAGATTGTTCACGTTTGAGAGATTATGATGTGTGAAAGATTGTTTGGAGATTTTATCCAGTAATTTCTATTTCCTTAACACTTCTTGAACTGTTAATTTCTTCCTCAAGGTACCACTCAAGTATGTAATCAAATTTATTTGCGACTTTTCTTGCATATTCATAAGCATCTCTCCACTTATCAAATTCTTTAACTACCTTCCAACCTCTATTCGTTAATTCTAAGTCACTTTCTTTTCCTGTAACTAGCACTCTTCCCATTCTTTTATTAATCATTATTCTATACATATTCACACCTAGAAGTATACGTATTTTTCTAGTTTAATAAGGTGTGTGTTTCTGTGTAAGGAATCAGTAGAATACCAGCAATATGTCCACTCGTACCGATACCTGCAATTAATACTTGAGGTTTCTTATCAATAATCTTAAACTGTTGAACAAGTTCACTACCAGTTAAATCATAATGTGCTTGTGGATTATCCTCATTCTCGAATTGATTAATATTTAAAGCTCCAATACTTTCTGCATGTTTCTTAACCCAAGTCCAGAATAAGCTAAGCGCTATAGCTGTGTTTCCTGACGATGCTTCCTCAATCATGCCGAACTTGACGTGATTATTAATTAACTTGTTAATTACATACCATACAACTCTGTCCTTAATACTTGAACTTAAGGCGTTAAAACTCTCCAACTTAGCCCAAACATCTCCATAACGTCTAAGTTTAACTAAAGGTGTAGGCCAAATACCTGAAACTAATTCATAAACGTTATCAAATACTTTCCACTCCTTACTCGACACAATATGGATCGCCAATATATTACTTATTCTAGATCTTTTAAAACATTATCTTATTATGATTGGAGAACCCCGCGGTTCGTCTCACGGCCTCATCGCTCGGCTTCTAAGCCTTCTCAGCCGTGCATGATTAGCTACTTTAAAACTAATTTATAACTCTTCCTCAATGACGTAATGTTATTAAGTTAGTTATTGAGAAAAGCCACATGGTGTCTGTAGTTGTTAAAAGAGATGGTAGAGAAGAACCATTCATTCTTGAGAAACTTGTTGTTAGTTTGTTGAAAGCTGGTGTTCCTGTAGAGGAGGCTAGAAAGATTGCTAGAAAAGTTGAGTGTAAGTTCGTGGATGTAGAGAAAGTTAGTGCTAAAGACTTAACTAGAGAATTACTGCTTGAACTTAAAAGAGTAAATGAGGAGTGGTATAGAAATTGGCTATTTTTCGATAAAGTTATTAAGAAAAGAGCAACAGATAAGGAGTTAGGACTTTAAATTATCTCTTTCTCTTCCTAATCTTAACCTCTCTTTTCTCTCTCTTAACGACTTCTCTAGTGATGTTTAGTGATGTGAAAATTATTGTAAGTACTATAATGTACATTAAGACACCTTTAATGATGGGCATGTCTAGGTAGGGAGTTGTTACTAGAAAGTAATAGTGATTAATTATCAAGTATATAAACCATGCAGATATCACGATACCTGAACTAATGTATATGGAGTTCACAATCTTTACTAACATCGTCAATACCTCTTCAAAACTCTTCATTAAGACTTTCTGAATCAAAACTTTTTATTAAAATTTCTCATAACAACTTTAAATACTTCAAAAATTACTACTATCAAGTACGCAGCTTATGAGTAAGATTGTAGTACTTAGAGGACATTTAATGCTGAGTTCAAGATATGTGAGTAAAATTTTAAGTAGTGATGTTACTAGAACCATCAGATTAGGGATTGTAAAACCATTAACGAGAAAAATCTTTATACATAGTCAAGGTAGGATAATTGCTGAAGCTGAAATTCTAAACACTACTTACAAGAAAGTTAGAGAACTTGACGATAATGACGCAAAACTTGACGGATTTAAATCTAGAGCTGAATTGATTAGAGAGTTAAAGAGACTTTACGGTAATGTTAATGATAATGATTGGGTATCTATCCTTGAATTTAAGATAGTAAGAAGATTAGACCTTTCAGATGAAGCTATAAATGCATACATGAAACCTAAAGAGATTGCTGAATTAGCACTTAAGCATAAGTTACCGTTAAGTCATGAAGAGAGAAAGATACTTGAACTTATAATTAAGTGTGGTAGTTTGAGAAGAGTTGCTATAAAGCTTTATGGAACTATTGATAAGAGATGGATTGTTAGAAAAGTTGTTAGGAAAGCATTACAATTACTTAAAGAGAAAGGTATTGTTAGGATAGAGAACTCTGTTGAATTCCAAGTCTAACTCTCTTACCTTCAATTTCCCAATCCATAGTAAAGAATTCTTCAGGTATGGTAGCTACATGTACTTCGAGAGCTCTAGTCTCAGTCATAATGTATTCTTTAAATTCATGAACAGCTCTTATTAATTCTCTATCTTGAGTATCGATGTACACTCTTATCTTCTCATCAACTCTCAAATTAATTTTAGCTCTCATAAACTGTATTCTTCTAACAATTTCTCTAGCGAGTGCTTCGTAGAGAAGTCTTTCATCAATAACCTTGTGTAGATATATCTTGAAGTCACTAGTCTCTACAACTTCATAATTCTTTAAGTCTACTTCAGGTTTTTCAAGAGTTATCTCAACCTCCTTAACATTAGTGAGATATTCAATTATGTACTTAAGTTTAGTTAAATATTCTTTGAGCTCCTTATTACTTATCAACTCAATGTGTAGTTTTCTTAATGGCCATCTCAACTTAATGCCTACCCTACTTCTCGCATTTGCTGTTTCTGAGAAGATTTTGAAGATTATGTTGAAAGTTCTCTCTAAGTTTTCATCAATAAATTCTTCAATAATTTCAGGCATTCTGGTAAGGTGAACACTAGGAACTTCATTAGCTTCATAATTTCTAATGAAGGCTTGCCATAAGTACTCGGTAATGTATGGTACGAACATGGATCCTACAATTATAGTCTTTTTAAGAACGTCGTAGAGAACGGCATAGGCTGCATATTTATCCTCTTTCTCTTCTTCAGTCCAAACTCTACGTCTAATTAGTCTGATATAGCTATGGCTTAAATCTTCAACAACAAGATTAATCCATTCTCTCGTCGCTAAGTGTAGCTCATATCTAGACATGTGATTCATGATTTCTCTTAATCTTGAATTAAATCTTGACAATAACCACAGATCTTCAGGTAAGGCTTTCACTATTAAATCCTGAAGTTTATGCTTATTCGGATCAAACTTATCGAGCTTCATGTATGTATCTGCAAATTTCACAACATTCCACAAGATAGAGAGTACTCTCCTAACTTCACCAATCTCATCAGGATCAAAGTGCATGAGATCCCATGGTGATGATTTGTAGAGTATGTAAAGTCTTGTAGCATCTGCACCCCATTTTGAATATAGATCTTTAGCCCATACTACGTTACCTTTAGATTTGCTCATCTTTTGGCCGTACTTATCAACTACGTGTCCCTGAATTAGGATTGACTCATATGGTGCTTTATCAAACCATAAAACACTTGTTGTTAGTAGTGTATAGAACCATCCTCTAGTCTGATCAATACCTTCAGTAATCCATGTGAAGGGGTACAGTTTTATCCATAGATCTCTCTCTCTTACACCATTAATACCTGCAATCCATGCAAGACCACTATCAAGCCATACATCAACAACGTAAGGTTCTCTAATCCATTCCCTACAGTCACTAGTCTCTATTTCGATCATGTCAATCCATGGTCTATGTACTAGTAGTTCATCAGTAACATTTGGTAACTTTTTAGCAACTTTCTTCAACTCCTCTAATGAGCCTACAATTAGGATTTTTTCAGGATCTTCACGACATCTCCA
>NJDF01000068.1 GCA_002254895.1 Thermoprotei archaeon ex4572_64 | reverse complement strand
GTACTGATGGTTTCACTTTCTTTAAAGCTCTTTCAAAATCTTCATAAGTAATTACTAGTTCATCAGTGTTTGTGTCATCTCCTAGTCTGCTTATCATTTCCATTTTTGCTTCACGTACAAGTGCTGCAAGATCAGCACCACTATAGCCTTCAGTTAATTTTGCTATCTTCTCAATAAGTTTACTATCATACTTGACACCTCTTAAGTATACTTCAAGAATTTTCACTCTAGCTTCACAATTAGGTAAAGGTATGTATATGAGTTTATCGAATCTTCCAGGTCTTAAAAGTGCAGGATCTACAGCCCATGGTCTATTAGTAGCAGCTATTATGAAGACTTCACTACTGGACCTCAATCCATCCATCTCTATAAGTAATTGAGAAATAACACCACTCCAAACCATGCCTAGTGGTGATTCTCTACTCATAGCTATAGAGTCAATCTCATCAATAAAGATTATGCATGGTGCATTATCTTTAGCAAGATTAAACACCTCCTTAACTATTAAAGCTGCTCTTTCAGGTCCATACTTAGCTAGATCAGCACAGTTCAACTCTATGATTGGTATCTTGAAGCTGTTAGCTAAAGCTCTAGCGAGCATGGTTTTTCCACAACCAGGTGGGCCAAAGAGTAGAATTCCCCTAATTGGTCTTAAGCCTATCTTTTCAATAATTCTACTTCTACTTCTTAACATTTCTACACATTTAGTAAGTTCATTCTTAACTTCATCTAGATCACCAATATCGCTCCATGTTGTTTCAGGTATGTTAATGCTGATCTTAGCTTCATCTTTAGCTTTAAATCTACAATATGCTAGTTTAAACTTCTCATACATCTCGAGCATGTTGATACTAATGCTTGGTCTTTGCGTCTTAATAGCCCATTCAAGATCTTCCTGACTAATTGGTCTATCTTCTTTTAAAGCCTTTAATGATGCTCTTTTAACAATCTCAACTAAATCTGCATAACTATATCTTTCAGTCATTTTTGCAAGCTCTTCGAAATTTATGTTCTTAACTTTAGGCTTCTTCTCTAATAACTTCATAAACATTACTTTCCTAGCTTCAAGATCAGGTGGTGGTATGTAGTAGATCTTGTCAAATCTTCCAGGCCTTAAGAGTGCAGGATCTAGTAGATCTGGCTGATTTGTAGTTGCTATTACCAATACTTTACTATCATCTATGTTCAGACCATCCATCTCACTTAAAAGTAGGTTTAGAAGTCTTGGTGTAACGTCATCACTGACGTATCTTGTTCTTGCCTTACCGATTGCGTCAATCTCATCAATAATCATTACGCAGGGAGAGTACTTTCTTGCAAGCTTGAATATGTTTGTCAATCTTCTCTCAGATTCACCATAGTATTTACTTAGAAGTTCACCAAGATTTACAACTATTAGAGACCAGCCAAGTCTTCCTGCAAGACCTTTAGCGAGCATGGTTTTTCCACAACCAGGTGGGCCAAAGAAGAGTATGCCTTTAGGTATCTCAACACCGTACTTTCTAGCATTTTCAGACTTAATGATGGGTGTGATTACTGTATCTTCAATTTCTCTCTTAATACTTTCAAGATCAATAACTTGATACCAATACTGAGATAACTTCTTAACATACTCTCTATCCTGAATCAACATAGATGCTTCAGTACCAACACTAAGTGGTGTCTGTAGTTGAAAGGCCCTTAACACGATATTACTTAACGGCTGAGAAATAATGGATAAGAACATGAGCGAGTAGAGTAGTGAACTTGATGTTAATACTTTAAGATTAACAATTTCTGAGAAATTAACAATGTCGTCAAGTAAGAGTAGTAGTGTGATGAGTAGTAAGTAGTTCAGAAATGTCGATATAGGTATTGAGAAGTACTTAAATAGTCTTAAAGTACTGATGTAGTTCTTAACGCTGTAAGTCATGTATGTACATACCATTAATAGAAAAGTTAGAAATATAGTAGCTACAGAACCTAAATCAATTATAAAATACTTAACAAAACTTGATAAACCAATACTGATACCTGAAAATGCTTGAACTAACTCATCACTAGTTAGTGACGTTAGAGGAGGTGAAGATACGGAATTTAATGGTGAGAAGAGTGTAATCTTCATATCAAGAACTACCGACGATGATGATAATATGATAAAGTAAGTTATCATGAAGAGTATAGCTACCTTGAGAGTACTTGAGCCATAACCTTTAGGTGTGAGAGCTGCAAAGACTAGAAGTGTAGGTATGACTAGAAAGTGAGCATTTGTGAAGAGTAATGCAGTACATAGATATTAATAACTTTTAATTATTTAATTGAATCTAAGTACTCTAAGTACTCTCTATAGAGAATATTTTCTGAAATTCCTACATTAATATTTCTCCAAGGAAGTTCTTGATTTAAATCCTTCTCACTATATAGGTACTTCTTGAAAAGTTCAAAATAAGTTCTTAATAATCTCCTCATACTTCCTCTATTAAGATCGTTATGTGCAAGTTCAAGGATTATCTTATATACATCACTATCACCTATTGAGAAGAGTGCTTGATATACTGCATGTAAAGCATCATACACATGTACATCAAGTTTCAGCTTAGACTTTAGATAATTTAACTTTCTTTCTAAATCGTTAATACTACTCATAGAGAACCACTGCATAGGTGTGTGAGGTTTAGGTATCCATGGTGTTATTGATACTGTAGTTCTAATATCCATACTTCTTAACTTTTTAACAATACTTACAATCTCCTCAACATCACTCTCAACCTCGCCAGGCAATCCAATCATGAAGTAGAGCTTCACATGATCAATACCTAACTTCTTAGCTTCAAGACACTTATCGTAAATTAATTCATTATTGAAGTCTTTACCTAAAATACTTCTCAATCTCTCAGAAGACTCTGGAGCTATAGTTAGTACTTTCTGATTACCTTTAACAATCATTTCAAGATCTTCCTTATCGACCGCATCACCTCTAAGTGAAGGTATTGAAACACTAACCTTTAATTCATTGATTAAGAAGTTCATGAGTCTCTTAAATTCTGGATGATCAGTTACTGAAGGCCCTATAATCATTACTTTATCTAAGTTATTTAATTGAACTCCACTCCTTACAATTTCTCTCAGCTTTTTGAAGGATCTAAATCTCACAGGTCTCATTACGTAACTAATCATGCAGAATTTACATCCTCTACCACAACCACGCATGATCTCCATCATGAAGCATCTCTCAAAAATCTGGCCATAACCTTTAGGTGCTTTAATAGTTATTAACTGTCTAATAGGGTAGAAGACTTCATCTAAGTTTTTAACATAAACTTTCACTACCTCATTATTAACTTCAGGTACATAAACACCAGCAATGTCTGTATATTTCTCTAAATCTAACCTATACTCTCTAAACTTGTCAATAATTTTAGGTAATGTTTCTTCAATTTCACCAATAATTGCAAGATCAACAAAGTCTGAGATTGGTTTAGGATTACCTATAATGCATGGACCACCAGTGAGAATTAGGGGATAGTCTTCACCTCTCCTATCCTTTCTAAGTGGTGGTATTCCTGACTTTATAAGCATTTTAACCATATTAACATAGTCGAGCTCGTAATGCATCAGATATTACGTCTAGACTACAAATTTCATTAACATTGACTAAAGCGGTTATGGCTAGTCTTTTATGATAGTTTAGTACATCTTTTTCTACTCCTCTTAACTTCTCATTCACTTCTTTCATCTCGTCATTACTCTCCCTCTCACCTCTATCCGTAAATACAATTCTGACTCTCTGTTTCCACTTAACTAACCACCATGAGATCCAGTTACTTACAATTCTTCTAATCTTATCTTCACGATAAATTATGGCTTTACACAGTTCTAGTCTTGCCTCATCTTCATTAAAGTTCTTTCTAACATAATAACCCTTCTTGCAGTAGAAGTAGTGTATAAAGTCCTGCATTGCATAGTTGGCTAGAAAATCAAGTTCGTAGAGATCTGTAAGTGTGTACTCTATCTTATCTATCTCATCACGTATGATGCCTAATATCTTGTCTCTATCGTAATTCCTTGAGCATAAGTACCTTAATCTTAACATTTCCACATTTCTCTAAGTTATCTTTAAATTTAATTTTTTATAAAAATTCACTTAGAACGTAAAAGTTACCGCAGAAAATTACTTAACAAGATATTTAAAAATTCATTCCTGATAATACTATAGCATTCAGTTGTTAATAGTTGAGACTTAATCTTATTTTCAAGATATTTAGATATCTCGATAACACATTTCTCACATATTTTGAATGTAATTTCAGGTCTATACTTGACTTTCAACAATATTAAGCCTTCCGGATCTATTGAAGGTACTGTACGCTCTATCTTGCAATCTATAAGATCTTTAACGTAGTTAATACTTAATTTTCCTCTACCAACACTTACTAGTGTCCATACAATCTTTCTAATCATCTTATTTCTAAAACTCTTACCCGTGATTGTGAAGTATATGTAATTTCCTGATCTGATAATCGATATGTCATGTATATACACTACACTTCTTAACTTATCATCACCTATAGTGAAGTTCTTGAGATTATGAGTTCCTATGAAGAGTTGAGCGCAACTTCTCATTAATTCAAGATCTTCATCTTCATAAAGCTTAACATACATGTAAGTTCTTGATGATGCCTTTCTAGGATTGAAAGTATTGTCAACAATGCTCCAAGCCCATACTCTAATACTTTCAGGTAGTTTTGAATTTAATTGTTCAGGAAGTACTATTCGACTTAGATCGACAGCTATAACGTTACCTATAGCTGAAACTCCTGGATCAGTTCTTGAAGCTTTAAGTAGTTTAACATCTTCATTAAATTTCTTAAAGGCTCTTTTAAGATATTCTTCAATACTCTCAGGATTACCTGAAAATCCATTAAATACCGTTCCATCATAGAAGATCTTGTATGCAATTCTAGGCATACTTTCACTTCAAAATACTACATCACACTTAATCAGCTTTTGTTACTTAATAGTTATTAAAGAACTTACTAAGCATTATGAGACATTAAGTAGGGTAGAGACTGAATGATTGAAAAATTATGAGGCAGAGCTTGTATTAAATCCTTTTAAACTTGCTTTAAAACTACTTGACATAACTTATCCTTTACCTATCATAGGTATTGAAGTTGAAGATGTTGAACAGATCATAAACAATTCAAGAGCTCACCACATCAATACCTAACTTCCTTTTAGGATATTGTTTTGAACTGTATTACTTCATCTCTAATTTCGACATCAACATTCATTACTGTTGGTTTTACCGACCTAACTTTAACTTTAACGCTCATGTTAAGCACATCTTCTCATCAACTACCGTTAAATGAGAAAGATGTTGAGAATTTGAAGAACAATATAGTTGAGTTTACATTCGAGATTGAAAGAAGGAGGTTAAAGTTGTAGGTGTATTATCATTGGGAAAAGGGGGCCTCTTCAATTATGACTGTAAGTGTTAGTGATTTATTATCAGTAATTCAAGTAGCACAGCTAGACTTATACTCAATTACTATACTTTACTTTCAATACTTATCGTAATTGAAGAATACTTAGTTCAGAGAAGAGAGCATGTTCTTCTTGATAATGTGAACTACCCCTAATAACTGCATACTCATTCTTTGCAACATCAATTACTACTGCTGCAATCAATCATTTATCCTTGTTCTCAAAGTACTCACTATATCTATGATTTACAGTTTACTACCCTCAATTACTGCTCTACTGCTTACTGGTCTAGGTGTAGGAATTTCATTAATTTACTATATTTTGCTTTATCGTACTAAAGTGAGATTGAGAAAAATTAAGTTTTCAAGTTCTTCTCTATAGTAAGGAGTGTTTACTGTAGTCACATAAATTGGTGTCTTGCTTTAAACAGTTTAGAAGCGATTAATTGTTTATTAAGGTGAGGTAGTGTTTATTGTTGAGAGGAATAGTGCTTGTTGAGAATCTTGTTGATACCTTGAGAGATGTTGTTAAGGACTTTCCTGAAATCAAGTTACTGATACTTTTTGGTAGTTATGCTAATGGTAGAGCTATGCCTGCTAGTGATATTGATTTAGCAGTCATCACTGACAATGATGATATTCTAGTCAATTTTAAATATGCAATTGCTAAGAAGTTGAAGATATCTGAAGATAAGGTATCAATAATCAATCTAGACAAAGCATCTCCAGTATTGAAGATTAAGATTTTGAAGAATGGAATAGTGGTGTCAGGAAACGTGAATAATGAACTCATTAGACAATTAAACTTTGAAGAAATTATTGAGGTGATAGAGTTGGAAAGAACAAATTTCTACAATTGGTTAAGAAGTAAAGATCCTATAGATGAAAGTTTAGTAATGTCAATTATTAATCAAGTAGATTCTGATGTAAAATTTCTAAACAAGATTGTAAATGAGAAAAATATTAACGATATTCAGAATGATGATATTCTCAGAAGAGCATTTGAAAGAGCACTTCACACAGCAATAGAAGGAATGATAGACTTACTTAGACACGAGGACTAGATTATGAAGAATTGTACGAAAAAGCTAAAGAACTTGTAATACTATGGCCGCAAGTACTGATAGAAATCAGAAATTACTTAAGAGAAATACTAAATCTATGAGGAATATAACCTCACTTAACACTGTTTTATAGTATTGTTAATACTTACCGAGACGAGATAATCAGCTTTATAAATGCAAGATATTATAGTAGAGACTTGACTAGGTAGTGTGATTTAATACTAAACTAATTGAGATTCTCTAAATGTGGGATATGTGAGGGTAAAGGGTCTCAGTTTGGTTTGTTTTTGATGTTTTATCATTTTTTTCATGTCTTGGGTCTAGCATCATTGGCCTATTCCATGTAATGAATTAGAAGAAGACTTATAAACTCTTCCTAATAGCTAAACGTGAACTACAACAACACATGAAAAAACTATCTAAAAACAACAATTAATAGCTACGAATCAATAGGCTAAGAGTAGTGGAGTAAGTGTTATTGAGAAATTTATTGAGGAGGTTATGAACTATGTATCTAAGGATCCTTGAGGATAGGAGAAAGTTTAGGTTTTACAGAATGTCGTCTGAGGAGAAGAATAAAGTGGTTAAGCTCTTAATGGAAGTTCTTAGTGGAAGAGGTGAAATTCTTGTAGCTGTACTGTTTGGTGGATTTGTGAATTATGAAGTATTTCGTGATGTTGATATAGCAGTATTTACAGGATTCACAGTACCCTATAATCAAGTTGAAGTTTATGAGGAAGAATTATCTAGAAGTCTTGAAAAGCTGATTGGCTTACCTGTAGATGTGAGAGTTATTGACTACGCACCACCATGGTTTAAAATTAAAGCATTAAGAGGTATTGTGCTAATTGAGAAAGAACCTGCATTAGCTGTAAGATTAGCATTTAAGGCACATCAAGAAATTGAGGATATAAGAGCAAAAATTCGCAAACTAGAAAAATAGTAAAAAAGTAAAGCCTCACCCAACGCTAACAACATTTCAATCAACCTCCCCTTTAAGCTGCTTCACAACAAAATCTACCTCTAATCTAAAGATCCTCCTCAAAGTATTTACTCCAAGAACTTTTCCGGAAAAACTGCATTCACCTAAATTTTACTCTTTAATAATCTTGAATCTACCTTCTACTAGAAGCTTCAACTCTATACTTCTAAACGGATTGAACAATCTTAATAACTTAACTTTCATCATAATTAAAGAGTAAGCTAAGTCGTTTTAAGTCTAAGACAGTACTACGTAACGGTGTTTAGAGTTTGAGTGGTGAATATGCTAAACTTTTAGAGAAAAGAGCTAGAGCCATGTTTAATCTAGCTAAAGAACTTATCGATAAGGGTTTACACGATTTAGCAGTTCTTAATGCTGAGTATGCTGCTCAATTAATGATTAAAGCACTTCTTATTAGAATTACTGGTGAAGAGTGGAGAGGACACAGTATTAGGCAACTTTTAAGTGTCTTAGCTCAATATCTTAGAGAACAAGATTTTGAAAATCTTGCAGAAGAGGTAGAGAATTTTGTTAGAAAGTTTAGAAGATTATTAACAGAACTTGAGGAGGCTCATACAAGAGCTGTATATGGTGCTTTAGAATATTCAAGAGAGCAAAGTGAGAAAATTTATCAAATTGCTGAAA
>NJDF01000067.1 GCA_002254895.1 Thermoprotei archaeon ex4572_64 | reverse complement strand
CAGGAATTACTTTTGAGGCGCTAACTATAGGGTAGGTTAGTAAGGTTTCTGGTCCTCCAAGACTTGGTGATGGTTTAATAATTTTCAAGTTCTTTAATAATTTAATTACCTCACCGTAGCTACCTCTTATTTTGAAACTTACAACACCTCCAAAACCATTTTTGAAGAGTTTCTTAGCTATGTCATGATATTTATTTTCCGGTAATCCGGGGTATAATACTTCCTCTATCTTTGAATGTTCTTTCAAGTATTCAGCTATAATTTTAGCATTCTCACAGTGTTTCTTTACTCTTAAACTTAAAGTTTTGATGCCTCTCATTACTAGGTAAGCCTCAAAGGGTGCTAATATTGTGCCTACTTTTCTTCTCCAATTCCAAAGATTTCTAATATCTCTTGAAGAACCTGCAATTACTCCAGCTACTGTATCGTTATGTCCTGACATGTATTTTGTCATACTGTGAAGTACAAATGTTGCTCCATCAGGTATTGGTTGATATAGTACAGGTGTTACGAAGGTATTATCTATAATTATTATGGAATTGTTTTCTAAACTCTTCTTAACTACTTCTCTTACATCAATAACTTTAAGTGTTGGATTTGTCATAGTTTCAATTATGATGAGCTTTACATCTCTCTCTATGCTTTCTAATATGTCGTTAGTTTCTGGCCAGGTGTAGGAGATTTTAATATCGAACTTCTGTAGATCTTGAATAAGTTCTAAAGTAGCACCATATATCTCGTAAGGTATGAGCACCTTGTCGCCTCTTCTTAAGTAAGCTAGTAATAGTGTACTTATGGCTGCCATACCGCTAGAAAAGCATAAAGCATCTTCAGCTTCTTCAAGTCTTGCAATTACGTGTTCAAGCATTCAAGGGGTGGGTAGTGCTTATCTTCTTTACCGTCATTATCATGTATGTGTGTGGCGATTATGTAATTACTCACTACTTCTATAAATTCTGATGGTTCATAACCGTTAACTCTTGCATGACCTGTATCTACACATATACCAACATTGTCAGCACTACATTTTTCAAGAATTTTAACTAGATCTTGAGGTTTTGAGCCAAAAACACTTTCCAATCTATTCTCAATAGCTATCTTAACATTGAAGTTCATTGCCATTCTTGCAATTTTCTCTACAGCATCTAGACTACACTTCTCTAGCCTTAAGGTATAGTTTAGAGTGTCTTCGTTAGGAAGAGCTTTACTGTATGGTAAGTGTGTAACTAGTACTTCACATTCAACTTTATAGCAAAGTTTTAACCATCTCTTAAACTTCTCAATACATTTATCTCTAACATTACTATCTAGAGAAGCCAACTCATTTTCATACTCTTCCTGTGGTGCATGTATTTGAATAATGTTTAAATCCAGATCTTTAACTAACTTAGAAACTCTACAAGTCAAGTCTTTACCAACGATTTCTCTAACATGTCTTGTCGACAACTCAATTACCTTAACATTCTTTAAGTATAACCTATTTAAAGCATTAATCACATCTAGATGATTGTAAACTCTAGTATCGATACCAAACTTCACGTACTGTTTAGAGATGCTGACTTTTTAAAATATAAACACAACTTAATTAAGGAGAGAATTTATAGGATAGAACTTACCTTAAAGTAATGTGAGGTAAAAACTCTATGCCAGGACCTAAAGGTTGGTGTTGGAGGTATGGTAGGAGAGGTCCCGGAAGAAGACCAAAACCTAGATTCATAAGTTCAATACCTAACGAGGTGACTTTCATACCAAGAACTAGAGATGGTAAGTTTGTAAGTAATGAACCTATATGTCTAGCTCCTGATGAAATTGAAGCTTTAAAGCTAGTATATCTTGAGGACTTAACTCAGGAAGAAGCTGCTTTAAGAATGGGCATATCTAGAGGTACCTTATGGAGAATCCTTGATGATGCACGTAAAAAACTTGTTAAAGCTATTATTGAGTTAAGACCAATAGTTATCACGTATGAGAGAACTAGGTGTGAAGAAGAAGTTGGTGAATCTATTGAAGAAGATAAGTACTAGTCCTTTAGAAAATTGAGCTCTCTTAAGATATTCACCACCTTATCTACCTTACTTATCTTAACGATTTTCACCTTATCTTTAAGTACAAGTTCTGCGTTGAAACCAATGTTGTTAACTATTAAGTAATGTGTATCAATATCTCTAATCCACTTAGCTAACACATATCCTGAGCCTCTTCTAAATTGTATAGGTAATGTACTTACTATTCTCATATTGATAATTCTACCTTCACTTAAATCTAAAATCATTATGTAAGGAGCTTTACCAAAGATACTTGAAATTTCAGAATCAAGACCTTCATTACTCTCTATAGGAATGGCTATTCTAGTAATGTTTTCTAGAGGTTTCTCAATTAGAGGTAAATTGATTAATGCTCTCTCAACATCACTTAAAAAGCTTGAACTTATAAAGAATCTATCACTCATAGTTAGAAAGTGATTAACCTGTTTATAAGTCTTGATAATGGAATTTCTTAACTTCTATTTGAGTAAGATATTTACGATACCGTTAATAGCTTTTTTAAAATCTTCATGAGTCATGACTCTGCTTGGAATTTCCTGAATATATGGTATCTTTATAGTGATAGTGTTGAACTTGCTTGCCTTCTCTTCAATTTCACTCGTTAACTTACTGGAAAGATTAAACTTATTTATGACAGTAATTACGTGTTTCTTTTCTTCAATTCTCCCTATCATACTCATGAACTTTAAATAATCATTAATTCCTAATCTTGTTGGTTCTGTAACTGCAATTACTGTGTTTGCAATTTTCACAAGTGTATACACTATAGAACCTGTACCTGGTGGTGAATCTATAATCACATATTCGTAATGTTTAAACTTATCAGTGATACTCTTAACAAACTTAGTAACTACTAAGCAGCTAGCTTTAACTCCTGGAATTAATTCACAAGTAGTTATGTCAAGATCTCTAAACTTACTTTCCTTAATGTAGGCTAACTTTCTTGAGCTTCTTTCAATAGCCTTAACATAACTACTCTCAACTCCTAGAAAAGACTCTATGCATGGGTTATCAACATCAGCATCTACAAGAAGTACCTTGTAGGCTCTTCTAGATAACTCATACGCTATTGATGATGCTATTAAGCTTTTACCAACACCACCCTTACCACCAGCTACTGTTATAGTCTTCATTACTTCAACCTCACGAAGTTGATAATATTTTCAATTACATACCTCACTAAACTTTTAATTTCAGAATCTGTTTGAAGTGCGAGTGTTGGTATCATATCTACATAACTTTTAACGATTTCATGACTTATCGGTATTTCGCCCAAGAATTCAACTTCTAAATCTCTAACTTTGGACTTAATTTCACTACTTAACTCTAAATCAAGGTTACACCTATTAATTATTAATCCTATCTTTAATTTGAAATACTTAGCTAACTGGTATAGTCTTTCCATTCCCTTAATGGCTTGTCTTGTAGGTTCAGTAATTATTATGAGGTAATCTGCACCTGCAAGGCTAGAAATGACTGGACACGCAATACCTGGTGCAGCATCTATAATTACTAAATCGCTATCTAGTTCTTTACATAATTTATGAGCTAGGTTTTTAGCTCTATAAACTATTTCACCACTATTCCTACCACCAAGTTCTAAATCACCAGTAACTACGGTGCAGTTATATTTTGTCCTGCATGTAATTAATTTTCCTGTAAGTACTGTCTTGTAATTAATGGCTTCTAGAGGACAAGCAATACTGCATGCACCACAACCTTCACAGAATTCTTGAATAATTACTGGTTTCCCATCTATAAGATCTATAGCTTCAAAATTACATACATTAATACAGTTTAGACAGTAATTACACTTATCGTAATCTATGTATGCTTTTCTAGACTCGTAAATCTCTTCTTCATTAATTACTTCCAAAACTCCACCTAAGGCAAGAACAAGATCTGGCGCCTCAACGTCAGCATCAACACCTACTCCCGATACGTTAAGTATGTTGTTTATGTAGTATAGCAGGTTTGAAGTTATGAAAGTCTTACCTGTACCACCTTTACCACTAGCAATCACTATTTCCATCTTAACTTCTCACCAAACCGTAACTTCTAAGTACTTGCATAACGGGTATTCCCGACTCAGCATACATTACCTTAAGACCTGCTTGAGATATAAGCTCTTCAACGTGTGGACCAATACTTGATGCTATTATTATCTTAACACCATTATTAATTAACCATTGAGTAATAGCAACACCGACACCTCTTGGCATGTCTAGAAGCGTATTCTCTATAGTCCTCACGTTCTTTATCTCACCATTACATACATCGATTACTAATATGTATGGTGCTCTACCAAATCTTGGAGAGAGTGGACTATTTAAGCCATGGTTAGTATCTACTCCTGCAGCTACTCTTTCACAACCATTAGGTACAGGTTCTAGATTTGGTAGAGATTGTACATGTTGAGTCCAATCTCTACCCCATCCCTTTCTTCTTCCCCAACCACCTCCTCCACCACCTCTACCATACCCTCTACCTTGACCTCGACCAAAAAACCAACTACACATGCTCTCTTCAAAATGTGTAATAGCACAGACTTTAAGAACCCTACCTTATGCAGATATCTTGACCAGTCAAGTGGTCTATGAGAGAAAGTTTTATAAGTTTTGTGCTATTACACAGAACGAGGTGGTTAGAGATATGGCTTGGGGTGGATTTGGTTGGGGAAGAGGAAGAGGATGGAATTGGATGAACCCATGGCCTGGAAGAGGACCATTCAGTCACTTACCGCCATGGCAGAGACCTGGATGGATCTTTGGTAGAGGTGCTTGTAGATGGTTATTTCCATGGATGTTCTGGCCTTGGTATGGATGGTGGTTTAGAAGTTTCTTAACACCATGGATGTACATGCCATACTACTGGTACATGCCATACATGCCATGGTGGTGAGAATGTTCTGGCCATACTTACCATACGTGCCTGACCCTATAACCATGAACATAATGTTCATGTACTGGATGACAGTGCCTCTCTACTACTGGATGATGTTTGAAATGTATAAGATGATGATGGAGACTTGGAGAAAAATGTTAGAAACAATTACAGCAAAGACTTAAGTGGTGAAGTTATGGCTTGGTGGTTTAGGTTTTTTAAACTTATGAGTAAGTACATGCCATCAACAATGCCATACATGCCATATTATCAACAGCCTCAACAAGTAACTAATCAACAATACCAGACACAGACAACTAGACTACCTCCACCACCTCCATATCCATACTTCATACTAATGCCCATACTCATGCCTCCACCACCTCCACCACCAATACCAACAAGTCCTGAAGAGGAATTATCAATACTTGAAGATTATAAGAAATATCTTGAAGAGTGTTTAAAAGATCTTGAAGATGAGTTAAGAGAAGTAGAGAATAGAATTAGGCAGTTAAAAGAAATGCTTAAGAGATAAGAAGAACGTTTACTAAGTATTGTAGAGATTATATGCGGTATTGATGAGGCAGGTAGAGGACCCATAATTGGGCCACTAGTAATTGCCATTGTATGTATTGACTCTAAAAGTGAAGAGTTATTAAGAAGAATTGGCGTTAAAGATTCTAAAAAACTTAAACATCAAGAAAGATTACTCATTTTTCAAAAATCTTCAAAATTCATAAAGTACTCAAATTATCAAGTAGTTAATCCTGACACTATAGATAACTATGTATTTAAAAACGCACTAAATATTCTTGAAGCGGAAATATCTGTGAAACTTATACAGAACTGTTTAGACGTTATTAAGCCTGTTAAGATCTTTCTAGACTCACCAGATCCTAAACCTGAGCGTTACGAATCAGTTATTAGGAATCTTCTTAAAGATATTAATATTGATATTCATGCTTTAAATAGAGCTGATGAAAATATTACTGTTGTTTCTCTTGCAAGTATTTTAGCAAAAATTATCAGAGAACGTGAAGTTGAACGTTTAAGAAAAATCTATGGTGATTTCGGTTCAGGATATCCCAGCGACC
>NJDF01000066.1 GCA_002254895.1 Thermoprotei archaeon ex4572_64 | reverse complement strand
GGTTAAGAATGTGCAAGTAACTCTTCAACCTCCTTCAGAGCTTGTAAGATTTTACGTACCTAGTGAAAGAGTTATTGAATTAATGACTCTTGGAAGAACTTATGTAGGTGAAATTGAAGATAATGACTTAATAAAACTTTCATACCTACTTGAGATAGATTCTGACATACCTTCAGGAAACTACACGTTCATACTCACCATAACGTGGTATCAGGAAGGTACTTACACACCATTTACAGAGACTGTACGCTTCAACATACCTATCGAGAGAACCTTCATCGACGTATTAATTGCAAATGTTCCAGTAATAATTTCAATAATTATAGTATTTCTTGCAGTGTTATTAATCGTGATTATGAGAAGAAGATTAAGAGTCAGATCTTAATCTTCATCTATCTCTTTAACATTTTTGAAATATCTTGTCAAGAATTTTATGAAATTATCAATTAACTCTTCAAGACTTAATTTTTCAACATTACTCTTCTTAATAATAACTACTCCAGCACTTAGATGACCACCACCTACACCTTCATAGATCTGTACAAATTTTTGAAGTATTTCAGGAATTATGTATTTACTATTTCTAGCTCTACCAACTATTCTAAATTCATCATCATGTTCAGAAAGTATGAATACTAGATCACATCCACAATCATGCATAACCTTTGCTAAACTACTCTCATAAGCACTTACATGACTTACACATAGCACTTCATGATTTGTTTTAAAGACTCTCATTCTTAAAATTCCTTTAATTCTAGCTATTCTTTCAGACCAATCTATTTCTCTAGAGAATACTAATCTACATATCTCTTCATAATTTAAACCACATCTACTTAGTAGTTCTGCAAGTACTTGAAAAGTTTCAACTCTAGCTCTACTTAATCTTCCACTATCAGTTAGGATTCCTGCAATAAGTAAGATGTTATCAATATCTTCATAGCTTACGTAGTCCATATTTTTTAAAATCAAATAAATTAGTTCTGAAGTACTTGAAGCATCTTTATCTACAATCTTAGTATTGATTTTCAGAAACTCCTCATCGTGAGTGTAGTGGTGATCTATGATTACGAAATTCTTAACTTTAAAGTTATGTAGTTTAGTATTTAACTGACTTGCTGAACTAGTATCAAGAATAACTGCTAGATCATAATTATCACTAATGACATCACTTAAGCTACACGTGTAGTCAATCTTATAGTTCAACTTATCTAAAAGAGTTCTCGTATTTTTAGAAATTCTTTCAGGTATGTATATTGTGACCTTCTTGTTAAGAATCTTTCTTAAATATTTTGCGAGATAGTTTATTGAAGCGATAGCGTCAGTATCTGCGTGTCTATGTGTGAGAATGAGAATTTTGTCTGAACTTTCTAGCAATTCTTTCAATCTCATTGAGAGTTCCAGTAACTTCTCCAAAAGTTCATGCATTCTCATAATTTTAAGAATTTATCCACCTTCAACTCTGCCTGACTGCTGCACTCTTGCTAAGGCTTCGTTAATTTTTGATCTTAAATCATCAATTTGTTTTCTAAGTAAAGATTCTTGTTTTGAAAGTGATGTTATGTTGAGTTTTAGAAGTTCTTCACGTTCTTTAAGTTCATTAAGAGCTTGTTCCTTACTAACCATTACTAGAAAAGTACCTACAGCCTTGTAGATCTTATTTTCAGGAGGTACTTTCTCAATTTCACTAATAGCTTTCTCAACTTCTTTTAATTCACTTTCAACTTGTTGCTTCATGATGAGTACGTTCTGTAATTGTGCTTGAAGTGCTTGAAGTTTTTCAATTTCTGCTTGGAGTGATGGTGGTATAGTTGTCATTATCACAACTTCTACATTCAAAATTTTAAAAAACTACCTCTAGCTACTAGATCAACTCTATCTCAATCTTAACATCTTCAGGTACTCTAATTCTCATTAATTGTCTAAGTACTCTCTCATCAGCATCCATATCGATTAATCTCTTATGTATTCTCATCTCCCAATGATCAAAAGTGTGGTAGCCTTGACCACTTGGTGCTCTTCTAACAACTACCATAAGCTTCTTTGTTGGTAATGGTATGGGTCCTGAGACTTTAATTCCAATCTTCTTAGCAATACTTACAATTTCTCTAGCAAGCTCATCAACTTTACTATGATCTGTCCCCCATATTCTAATTCTTGCTCTTCTAGGCATGGCTTATGTAGTTAAAGATTTAGCATTTATAAAGAATTCTCTCACTCTGGAGTAAAAACATCAACGTGATAATTCATCAATGATGAGTCTGTAGTGACTTCTAGTGGAGAACTCCTAGTTACACTGTACATCATGAAGTATGACCACTGATGATCAATAGCATATACTAGAAGTTTAAAGTTTTGACCTAAATTCTTGCTAAACCTAACCTTAACTACACAGTATGGATTAATCTCTACAGGAAGTTTAGTTAATACCCAGTGATTAGTAAGTACATGTAGAAGATCAATACCTTCACTATAATCTTCACTCATTAATTCATAATTAATTTCTATAGGTCCAGAACTAGTCATTACTATGAAATGGTTCGATTTCGCTATCTGTCTTAAGTATTTAAGACTAAATCTCTGACCTGTAATGTTCAACTTCTTAAATCCTTCACTAGTAACTATACCTAAGATAGTAATGTTTCCTCTAGTACTTACTAAATAGTCACTACTTACAACAAGACCACTATATTTACTTGCAATTCTAGATTTCTTCTCTAGACTTTGAAGACTTGATTTCTCAGCTGAATGTAGTTTGTATATTAAGTTAAGGTAGAACGTTATCATTAAGACTAGCAAGACTGCAAATATACTTGAAACTATCAAGATTGATAAGCCACCTTTCTTCACAATATGGTTTAGTAACTGAATTATTAATAAGAGAATTACTTAATTAAAAAGAGAAGAGCATACCTAGTCATCACTCAAATCCTTACAGGTTTGTTAGAAAGTCTTTCCAGTTACGAGTAATTTTTCCATTCTTTCCTTACATTTAAGAGCGGAATTGAGAAGCAGTATGGAAGTTCGAGTGGTTTATACAGAAGTATGAAATAGAAGAGTTAGTAAAAGAGTAGTGCTCTTTTGAGTGAGTTTTGAATTCACTCGAGCTCATTGTACTTTCCCGTTAGCAGGCTATGGGAGTTATGTCTCTCACGTATCAATGGGTCACTGATTTAGTTTAGAAAAAGTTTCATATAGAATCTTCAATAAACATACAGTATCCACAATATTAATTGCATTTAAAGGAATTAAAAAGATACAAAAATAACTTTAGATATACACTAGCACGTAAATTTACCTTCACTTAGTAGAGAGTCCTTAAAGTAAATGTTGTTGAAAATTCTATCGAAGTAACTAAACAATATGGAGTAGACATAACTTATGTGTCAATACATAACATTCTACACATTCACACTCAAGAACTTGTGAAGAATGGTTACTTAAGTCGTAAGTTTAGAAATTTGATTCTTATAGTGAAGTGGTTGGTGAAGAATTATCTCCTAGTTAATGTGCTTAATATTGTTGAGATTAAGAACTTCACATCCTTAACTGTAAGTAGGCCTAGGAAGTTTAGTACTATAAGGGTTAAGATTGCTGAGATTAAACCTGCATATACACACCACATAAACGTGCTTAAGACATAGCCTAAAATTGTAAATGCTATCTGAGTAACAATAACTTCAATGAGATACTTAGCAACAACTTTATCAAGCTGTTTCAGTGCTATAGGTGAGGTAATAGCATTACTTAATAGAAACGCTGTCACAGCACCAACTATGGGGTCAAGTATCCTAACCATTACTGGTAGTGCTGCTAATAGAGTTAATAGTCTAACTAGACCCATAGCTAGTACTAGTCTTAACTTACCTTCAGCATTTAACTTAGATATAGCTATCTGGCAAGTAGTTATGAGTGGTATGGAGAACATGGCAACAACTAGTCCAAACCAACCAACAGCATATTCAGGTCTAAGTATGTTAAGTAGTAATTTAGATAGTGTAGCTACAAGTACGAGAATGGGAGCTACAACACCTAAACCAAGCCTAACACCACTACTTGAAATCTTATCAACAACATTGACATCTCTAACCATGATGGGTAAGCTAGCAATGGCTAAACTGTTAGGAATAACAGCAATAGCTAGTGTGGTCATGAAGATTATGTACGTGATGGCTGCAAGTACTGGATTACGAGTAAGTAAGCTTAGTAAGGCTATACCCGTAGTTATAAGTAGTTGAATTGACAGAACTTGAGGATAATTAGAGAAGCCTACCCTTAAGACGCGCTTAACATCATCAAGATTAAACTTAGAGAAACCAATTAACTTGAAGATTAAGGTAAAAGCGGTAATGCATGCTAATAGGCTTGAAAGTACAATAGCTAACATTATTGCTAAACCGTTAAGATCAAAAATAGTGATTAATAGAGCAATGAGTATTAACTTACTAGTAGCCATTAATGTAGAAATCATGAAGTATAGGTGTGGTTTAAGTAGAGCTATGAATGTGCTAGATAAAATAGCATTTATGAGTGATAAAACAACAATAACCATAGCTAAGAGAATGTAGATGTCAAAACCATAATATATTGACTTAAGTGGAGTAAGTATGAAGCTTGCAACTAAACCAACAGTGAGAGCTGTAGTTAAAGTTGCTGAAAAAACTCTACTACCCCTAAGAGGGACTTCTCTAAGAATAACATACACAAAGCCAAAATTGACGAGAGCAGAAATCATGAAGGCTAAACTGAAAGCTGTTGTAGCATAGCCAACAAACTTAATCTGAACAACCTTACTACAGAGAAGCCAAAAAGTAAAGCCAAAAACATTAACTAAGACACTACTAGTAACAATCCAAAAACTACCACGGACAGTCTCGACAAGACTTAAATCACGATACTCACTCATATGAGCACATCTATGCTACTATTGAGACGTAAATTTAAAGTTAAACTACAAGCAGTTTAAGAATTAGTATTGAAGTATCTCTCATTATGCTGAACTATGCATAGCTTGAATTTACACTAAATAAACAGTTACGACAGTGATGAGACTCGTACTTCTTCACAACTTCTCAAATCTATCTCTAAATGTGAGAAGTCAATAAATAGTGCACATACTCTAATGTAGTAAATATTGTCACAACTTCGCTACACATCTATACTTTAACAATTAAGAACTAGTGAAAGTACGATGTGAGTATTTTGTATCTTTCCACTACACTTCTCAATTCTATAACTAGCACTTCAACATAAGTCTTCACTAAACTTCAGTGAAGGCACATCACCAATAAAGAACATGAATACCATTACAGACTATACAGTTCTACTCTTAGAGTGTTTACTGACGTTTTTGCTTTTTCATCAACGCATGGTGATATTATTATAAGTTTTGGGTTAGGGTCTGTATATGTTTTTATATGTGGTCATTCCTTCATTTCTAGTCTCACCCTTCGGTCTAGCTTCATCCGTCATTGGGTGGGTACTCCACGACCCAAGGTGTGGAGTTCCCTGTGCTTTAAGAGTTAACATGTATTCTCCTTGGGGAACCCTACTTCGAAACAATATTAATTTTAATGAAGCATATGTAGAGTCTAGATATGGAGTTATAATTTATGGAGAAGATGAAGTTAAAGAATGTATAGTACTTATTAAGAAGTGTATAGAACTTTTAGCAAGAGTAATTGAAGGTTAGTTATATTTAATAATCTACACATTACAGAAATACTTAATGTATGGTTTAGACGTTCTTGAATATCCTACTCATAGACTTAGAAGACTTAGGAGAAACGTACTTTTAAGAAATCTCATTAGTGAGACGAGATTAAGTGTTGAACAACTCGTTATGCCTATATTTGTTAAGGAAGGTATTAGTGAACCTGAAGAAATAAGTTCAATGCCAGGACAGTATAGATGGCCATTAAACGATAAGTTAGTGAAGTTCGTAGATGAACTTTACGTTAATGATGTAAAGAACATCATAGTTTTTGGTATACCTAAAATTAAAGACTCTATAGGTAGTGAAGCATATTCTAGAGAAGGCATTGTTCAGAGATGTGTAAAAATGCTTAGAGAAACTTTTGGAAATAAGATACTCATAATTACTGATGTATGTCTTTGCCAATACACTGATCATGGGCATTGTGGAATAGTTAAGCAGTTACCGGATGGTAATTACATTATTGATAATGATGAAACCTTGAAGCTTTATGGAAAAATTGCACTCTCACATGCAGAGGCTGGTTCAGATATTGTTGCTCCTTCAGGCATGATGGATGGGCAGGTTAGAGAGATTAGAAAAATTCTTGACGAGCATGGTTATCAAGATGTAGCGATAATGAGTTATAGTGTAAAATATGCTAGCAATTTCTACGCACCCTTTAGAGATGCTGCACATAGCGCACCAAGATTTGGTGATAGAAAGACGCATCAGATGGATTATAGAAATGCTCATGAAGCTTTAAAGGAAGTGGTAACTGATCTTAAAGAAGGTGCAGATATAGTTATGGTTAAACCAGCACTTGCATATTTAGACATTAT
>NJDF01000065.1 GCA_002254895.1 Thermoprotei archaeon ex4572_64 | reverse complement strand
AGTGATTAGTGCTGCTCTTCTAAACTTGACACCCTTAGTCATAGCCCATGCAATTCTATTTGCAATAAGTTTTGCATAATATTCAGGACTCTGTATGGGTGTGACGTCTATTGTTGGATTCTCAACACCTAACTTAGTTGCAATAGTGTTTGCAAGTTCTTTAACAATAACACCTTTTCTACCAATAATTCTGCTTGGTCTTTCTGTATATATTATTATTCTCGTGCCTAGTGGTGTTCTCAAGATATCACAGTCAACATATCCCTGTTTTGCAAGTCTATACTCTAGAAACTCCTTAATCATCCATTTCTTAACATTATCCATAAGTATCTTCTTATACACAGGTATTCTCTTGGCCTGTGTAGACATGCGCTACATGTATTTCTTTAAGAATTTAAAAACCTACCTAACCGTTTTCCCTTACAGTCATTACTCAATATGGGTGTGGTTGAAAGTTTATGTAAGGTTTTTAAATTCTTAAAAGTGTGAGAGAATTGTGAGTAAGGAAGCTAAGAAAGTTGAAGCAAAGGAAGCTGAAGCAGAAGCTGGACGTAAGGGTTGGCCAACACCATCCATAATTCCTCAAGAAGAGTGGAAGAGTTTCAGATATAGAGGATACAGTTTTGAAGAAATTCTCAAAATGCCTATGGAAGAATTCATAAAACTACTACCAGCAAGACAGAGAAGAAGTTTAACTCGTGGTCTTAAACCTGAACATAGGAAACTTCTTGAGAAAATTAGAAAAGCTAAGAAGCTCATAGCTGAGGGTAAGAGAGTAATCATTAAGACTCACTGTCGCGATATGATTATCCTACCAGAAATGGTTGGACTAACTATATACGTATATAATGGAATAACTTACATACCAGTTCACATCTCACCATGGCATATAGGTCACTATCTTGGAGAGTTCGCACTCACATGTAAAATTGTACAGCATGGAGAACCTGGACTTAAAGCTACAAGAAGTACATTACATGTTGGTGCTAAGTAGATAACTTAATCCTTATAAGAGGCTATTTTTCAAAAAATACTCAAGACATGACATTACTTAAAGTTGAGAATCTACATGTAGATATTGATGGAAAGTCCATAATTAGAGGTGTCCACCAAGTATTAAGGGATTACTAGTTAAGGATTTAATTAAAGCATTAGAGGTTAAGTATGGTAAGTCAAGTCAGAAACTACTTAAACATCTAGATGTTGACTATTTAGTAAGTAGATACTTATTTACAGGTTTTAGTGGTGGTGAGAGGAAGAGAATGGAACTATACTTAACAGTTCTTCAAAAACCAAAACTTGCACTACTAGACGAACCTGATAGTGGTGTTGATGTTGATACTTTAAGAAAAATTTCACAAACAATAAATGATCTTGTAAGTAGTGGCGTATCTGTAATACTTAGAGAAAATTGAATGGGCAAAGAACTACTATTGGAAGATGATTGATGTAGACACTGACAAGTACACAGCTGCTGTAGAACTCTACGGTCATGGTCAAGGATACTTCATATATGTTCCACCTAAAACTAAGATACCCTTCCCCATATATGCTTGTCTATTCATTGCTAGTAAGGGAAGAGCACAACTACTACACAACATAGTTATTGTTGATGATGAAGCTGAACTACACTTAATAACAGGTTGTGCAGTTGCTTACGGAGTTGCAAATTCACTACATGTAGGAGTTACAGAGTTCTATATTGGTAAGAGTGCTAAGTTAAGTTTTGCCATGCTTCACGCATGGTCTAAAGGTGTGCATGTTAGACCAAGAACAGCTGTACATGTTGATGATGGAGGTGAATTTACAAGCTACTACATACTTTACAGTGATGTTGCTAGTCTTCAAGCTTATCCTAAAATCGTACTTAGAAATAATGCCAAAACCTACACTGCATCTGTAATTGTTGGGTGGGGTGAATCTAGCTACGATGTTGGTTCTAAAGCTATTCTTGAAGGAAACAGCTCTAGAGCTGAAATTACGTCAAGATTAATAGGTTCAGGTAAGTGCACCATAACTTCTAGAGCCTGCATTTTATCAGAAGAAGAACTATACTACCTCATGAGTAGAGGATTTACTGAAGATGAGGCTAAATCATTAATTGTGAGAGGCTTTATGACAGTTGAAGTGCCAGGAATACCTCCACAAACAAGAATGGCTATTGAAAACATTACCAAACTAATTGCTCAGAGAGCTGTTGGTTAACGTAATACAGTTAGACAAGGCTAGTTAATACTGAAGCTAGACAATTCATTAGACCCTATTATACAGAAACTCACTTAGTAATGTTTTTAAATCTGTAACTTAGAGGAAGGTAGGGAAAGCAATGAGATTGATGTTTGAAGAGGAATGGGAGGAAGAGGAGGAGTGGGAAGAATTTGAAGAGGAGTGGGAAGAGGAGTTATAAACATACACATAACTTCATAAAAGAGAAAAGTTTCATTTTTACAAAACCCTTCACTACCATAAGATTCTAACAATCTTCTTAACCACATGTGCGAAGAATATTGAAGATAAGGCTAGAGGTATGAAGTACGTGTAGAGTCTAAATATAGTATTGAAGACTAGATACATATCTCTAATACCTATCATACTAGCTATATAGTAATTTATAACTTCTCCAATACCTGCAGAACCTGGAGTTATAGGTACTGTAGTTAATACGGTATACATGCATGCAAAGAGAAGACCATGAGCGTAGCTTTGTGTAAATCCTACAGTATTTAGTGATAATAGAAAGAAAATACCATACACTAGCCAGTGAGTTATAGATATTACCGTAATGTTAAGAAGAGTCTTTAAGTAAGTACTTCTAGGAATAGCAATATCTTGATTAAAATTAATACTAACACCTCTACTTTTTAAGAAAGATCGTAACTTTAAAGATCTACTACTTACTCTTGAGAGAAGCTTTGATAAGAATTTACTAAACGTATTTGAAAGAAATAAAATACTTACACCAATATAGGGTACTACAAGTATGAAGAGTATCGGAATCACCATATTTAACAGCAATGTTAAGGCTATGGTAATAATCATCAGCGTTAAAGTATCGATTGAATACTTAATAATTAGAGCTCTAACTACGTAATGCACATTTAAATTCTTATTGAGAACTAGATAGGATAATGTAATAACTTCACCACCAGTATATAGTCCTGGAGTTATAAGTGATGCAAAGGTTTGAGCAAAAAGTAGTTCAAGAACTTCTACAAACTTTAAAGTATAGTTAAATTTCTTAAAAATGATAATCAACTTTAAGGTATTGAGTACTGTCAACAATACGAATACTACTATCGATATGATTATGTATATTACATTAATTCTAGATAAGTACATCAATACTTGATAGTTAAAGTTTGAAAGAGCTAAACTTGTAATTGATATAATTATTAGAGAGGTTATGAAGTATATCAACACTCTCTTAACAAGTCGCGACTTACTACTCATTCATCTCGATACAGAATAACAAATATATAGTACTTACCTACGTAGTAGGACGTGAAGTCAGCAATCCTCGTTATCGATATGATTTACGAGTTTGTTAAAGGTAGATTGAGAAGTCCTGAAGTTGATAATATAGTACCTAACATTAAGAGAATTATAGATCATGCACATGTAAGAAAAATACCAGTAATACACGTAATTGACTCTCACTTACCATGTGATGTTGAGTTTAAGATATGGGGTTCACATGCAGTTAAAGGAACTAAAGATGTTGAAATTATTGAAGAGTTAAAACCATTACCTGAAGATTATGTTCTTGAGAAGAGATGGTATAGTGGATTTAGAGATACAGGCCTTGATGCACTACTTAGAGATCTAAAAGTAGATACGCTAATCATTACTGGAATACATACTCACATATGTGTACTTCACACAGTTGCTGATGCCTTCTATTACAGATACAACATTATCGTTGTTAAGGATGCCGTAACAGCTTTCTCAAAAGAAGATCACGAATATGCTCTTAAATATATGGAGAAGATTTATGGAGCTAAATTACTGACTACAGATGAGGTTTTAAAAAGTATTTAAATAATTCAAAAGAATCGTAAAGCTTATACGGGAGATTAGGTATTTTGAGACATGTCTATCAAGCTTTCTCGTGAAGAAGCTCTAAATCTTACTAGACAGTACGTAAAAAATGACAAGCTAGTTAAGCACATGTTAGCTGTAGAAGCTATTATGAAAGCTTTAGCTAGACGTTTAAATGAGGATGAAGAGTTATGGGGACTTACAGGTCTTCTTCACGATCTCGACTATGAATTAACACAAAACGACTTTAAAGCTATAATATATAATATAGGCACATAATAAGTTGCATGTTATATTTATATTGAATGTAATATGAGTTGAATGTTGCATGAGAACGAATTAACAGGTTTTAAGGATAATTCAAGACTATCAATTGCGTTAAGAGCATGTGATGCTCTATCAGGACTTATAGTAGCTACAGCTCTAGTAATGCCTAATAAGAAGCTTCATGAAGTTAAGTTAGAGACTTTAAAAAGGAAATTTAAACAGAAAGATTTTGCAAGAAATGTGAGTCGTGACAAGATCATGCTATGTAGAGAACTTGGTCTTGAACTTGATGAATTTCTAAGTATTGGTCTTGAAGCTTTAAAGAGTATTGCTCAAGATCTAGGTCTCTAAAATGTTTACTTTCTATGTTCAGTAATGTTCTTAAGAGTCAATTCAATTTTTGAAACCTTATCGATTAGTTGAATGATAAGTATTTTCAAATTTCTAATCTCTTGAATAATCTCCTCACTAACTACTGCTTTATTTTCAAGAGAATCTACACAGTGCTCAAAGAAATCTCTCCAAGTCTTCAATCCAAATCTACTTTTATAATTTTTCATTTTTCTATAAAGCTCTGTTGGTACTTTAGCACTAACTTCCTTATACTCTTCTCTAAATTCACCTCCATACTGCATTTATCTGAATAACCAACTAGCAGATATTTAACAGTATGTTCTTCTATTTCTTTTTAAGAAAATCAGTGCTCTGAAAGTTAAGTAGAAAGTTAAACTTACCAAAAGATTAATAACTTAGTAACCTAACTAGACCTTGATGATGAGCTGTGATTATGATGAGGAGTGATTAGCGGGAGTACAACTGACTTCTAAATTCTTCACAGAGTTAAGAATCGAGATTCATTATTGAAAAGTGAGATAAAGACATTATCGATAGATAAAGATCTCTACATTATAGAAATTACCTCAAAAGTTGAAGAGATGTACAGTGAAGTTGAAGGTTATCTAAGGTATGGATGAATAGCAAAAGATACCATGATCATATGACACATGATTAAAATGATCATTGAGAGAAAAATGTAAAACCTATCGAAATCTAATAGAGAGACTTTTTAAGAAGATACTGACTTAACATCTATGTTTAGATTTCAATTTCTTTCAGCATTTTGTCCTTAACGATTGAGTATGTTTTTAGGTATTCAATAACTTTACGTTTAGTTTCGTTGTTAATTAATTCTTCCTTAATAAGTACTTTTAGTATGTCTATTATGGTGCTCATACTGTAATACTTTATTCCTGAATTTTCAATTAAGTCTCTGACATGCTTACCATCATCTCTTAATTCAAGTCTATCTGTTAAGATTATGGTTGCAATTACGTTTGTACCAACATTTCTACACATCTCTATGGCACTTAACAATGAGTTTCCTGTTGTAACTACATCTTCTAGAATAATTACGTTACCTTTAGGTTAATATAGTACGGTGATGTTCTTCCAGACTTTAATTTAAAACCTTGATCTGATAAGATTATTACGTTATTATCGATTATGAATTTTATAAATTTAGACTTGTCAAAACGTCTCATGAAGCTCTAAATACGTTATTTATTAAGTATTCTTTAAGAACTTTATATAGACTTAGAGAATTGTTGAGAATAGTCTTGACATCATCTATCGTAAAGATACCTGATGCTTTCTGTATAGATACGACTCTATCACCTGCAATACCTATAGTGTATCTACCATCAGAGATCTTCTCTTCCTCTAGTATTGGATCTAGTATTAAGGAGTTACCAATCTTTATGTAAGTGAAGGTTAAGGGTAGTTTTTCAAGATCAAGCTTTAACTCGTACTTCTCTTCCTTAATTATCTTTACTTCACTTTCAGTAATCTCAACTTTAGGAATTTTCGTACTTATAAGTGCAGAAATTGCTGCTATTGTTGAAGCATCTATGAGATTACCATCATGATTAAGTACGTATAGGTCAATCCAGAGAATCCAGACATACTTGCCTGGAGTTATTGCTAGTGATTTAAGATCAAGAAAACCACTATGTCTAATTGTTCTATCAACTACACGTGCAATCTCTATAGCTTCCTCATTTGGTGGTCCTGGCTCTATTGTTGGTGATGCTATTGGTGGCATTTCAAGATTAACAATAAGTGCACCTTCATTTGGTGTATCTTTAAAGGGTTGACCAATCTCAAGTTTAATACCTGCAATTACCTTAGTATTACCTAAGGATACCATTGATGATCCATCTGCAGTCTTAATCTCACCAATCTTTACATTTAAATTTCTAAAATCCATTAAACCTCTACCATCAATTCTTCTACCCTGCTCCATCATTTTCTTAATCATTTCCTTTCTAAGTTGTGGTAAGGGTTCAGGTGATGGAGTGATACTGACTATATTTCTTCACCTGAGTTTCAGATAGTTAAGAAGTACCTATTTTAACTTACCCACAAGTCTATTACTTTTCAAGAACTTCAAGTACATGATTTAGAGAACCTAAGTACGTATAGTCTGTTAAGTAGATTTCAACATTGTGTAGAATACTTTGAAAATCTACATATTGGAGAATAGTGAAGGTCTTAACTTCTCTTCTTAAAATTATTTGCATAATATTGACACCTATAGTTGATGGATGACTAACTGGTAATACGATTATGGGTAGTTCTTTACCCTCACTTTCAGTACCGAACATCCTCTTAGCGAGAACTTTCTTATCAATAGTTAACTTCATAATTATAGGTTCTTTAACAATATAGCCTGTAGAATCTTGAAGAACTATAGCTGGATGTGTGTGACCCATGATCATGGCGTCACATCTTTCAAAATCTTCAATTTTAGGTTTAGAGTTTCCATGTAGCATAAGTATTTTCTTACCATTACTTGTCTCTAAGATGAAACCTCTAGAGTCATGTAGTGTCACATTTTTTAGATTTAGTTTTTGAAGAACTTTATCTAAACCTCCATCATGATTACCCATAACTAGTATTATCTTCTCAAGTCTCTCTGAAAGTTTTTGTAAAAAGCTAATAACTTCTCTATAAGATTCTTGAAGAGTTGGTAATTCATGCTTAACATCGCCGAGAACTATCAATCCGTGAGTTCTCTCTCTTTCCACATTTTCAATTATTGAATTCACTATCTTGTCTGTCTGTGATGGTATTTTGATTCCATGACTTAAAAGTTCAATCTCATAACCTACGTGAGTATCTGCAATGACTAAGTATTTATAACCATCAGTACTCTCTATAGTGATGTAGCCAAGTTTCATTATCTTGATTAGAAGTTGTATTTCAATACTTTAAAGCTTACCAAACATGCATTATCTATAATAACCCTAGAGTTAGTGACTTCTATAACTATGTTAAAAGTTAGGATTAGAGGTGTATATGCAACAGCATTAACAAAAGATGCTCTAGATGCTGGTTTTAAAGTAGTTCAACCTTCAGACGTAATTATTGATAGATTTAAATTAGAGCCAAGCTACGATGTTCCAGATCTTACCGTTAAGGATTCTGAAAGAATTAGAGGTGCCTTAACCATTATTGGTAAGTGCTGGGCTGTAGAGAAGTATCTTAATCACTTAATGGATAAGTATGGTAATTTCATTTACTGGAGAAGTAAGATACCACTTCACAGCATTATTATAGGCATTGTTAAGAAGATAGAGAACAATAAAGTTATTCTTGATCTTGGAGGAATTGAGGCTATAATGCCTAGTAGAGGATACATGGAAGGTGATAGAGTACCCGTAACTATAGTTAAGACTGCAGTTCTTCCTAACGAGGAGGTTCTTGCAAGTCCTGAACTTAGAGTTGATGGTAATTACGCATCACTAATACCTGGCGGGAAAGTACTGCTTAGTCGACACATCAAGGATCCAGAAAAGAAAGCTGAACTTATGAGTCTTGGATTAATGCTTAAAGATAAACTTGGAAGTTACGGTATTAAATGGAGAAGTTCTGCTCAATATGCAGAAATGAAAACATTAATACAAGAGGTAGAGCAATTATTAGAAAAATTGAGTGAAGTTCAGGAAAAGTTAAGTCAAGCTAATGATTATGAAGTGATATGTGAAGGTGAGTGTATTGTTGAAATTTTACCTACAGGAACTTTTAGAAAAAGACTTGATGATATTAGAAATCAAGTAGTACCTACCATTATTGGTCATCACTCAATAAAGATAAGAATGAAGAAGACAAGCATTATTGACTTTATGGAGTATTTAATAGGTAAAATACCTGACAAGAGATTAGAATTAAGTAGAGCATTTCATGAATATATAATTGATAGAAGATACAAGGTAATACTTTATCACTACAAACCTACAGGTGAAGTAGTCAAGATAGGTCCTGGAGAAATAATTTGGAAAGATTTTAATGAAATGTCTATAATAATGTTTAGACAATTTAGAAAAGAAGGTATACTTAATGGTTTAGGTATACCTAAAGAGAAGGGAGATTATGCTTTAAGTTACGTAAAACTTGAAAATACATACATAGTGCACACATACTT